>JAVCDJ010000121.1 GCA_030765845.1 Candidatus Stygibacter australis | reverse complement strand
TTAATACTGCTTTGCTTATTTTAAAAAGCCTAAGCTACAATTTTTCGAGAACCATTTTCTCCTATTTTCCTGCTATTATGCAGAACTCATAATTATAATAATATTCACGATTATTCTCTATCTCTTATCACTCAAAAGCTTTACATTTAAATTTGATATATCAATCCAATCTGGTATTCTGTTATAATTGAAATATGGCTTCTTCGATGTAATTCCTGGCAGAAGATATATAATTCTCTCTCTGTCGAATTTAATATAAAAGAAGTATTTGGGATAACACTCATAATAACCATACCTATTATAACTAAAAACTTCCAACTCTATTTGAATGTACTCCTCTTCAAGGTTATTAGCCTTCTTAACATGTTCTTCAAAAAACTTATCTCTTATTTGAGATGCAGTTTGTGAATATTTCAAATAATCAGCCAATTCCTTATCATACAGCCCCCCGGAAGAGAGTAGATCAAGCCAATTGAAATGACCTAATTTTGTTTGATTAATTTCAATATTCCAAAATCTCTTACCTTGATATCCTTTCCAGTGAACTTCTGTAATATTACTAAATACTTTGGCTTCAAGTCTAACAAGGCAGCAAATTGGATACTTAGACAGGTTTGTTAAACTGAATTTTAAATCCTTGCCTTCTTCTGGGTTCATAGTAAGTCCAAAACTTACTAAAGGTTTCTTGAGAAGCTTATCCTGCTCATCATTCAATTTCCTGATTCTTTGAGTTTCGTCAGTGTACCAAAGAACAATTAGTCCAGTTAAGGCAAGTATCATATTTGAAATCGAAAAGGCTTCAAAAAGCAGTTTACAAGCAATAACTGCCAGGACTAACAAAAATATTATCTTTTTCATTTATCCTCCCTTTATAAATTTAATAATCCGGACCTGAATATTTCACCCATTTTTATAAAATAATATTTAAAGCTCAGGCAATTTATCAATAGCTTCATCTTTCTTCTTATCTATCTGCTTTGCATATATATGGGTCAGTTGGATGTCCTTGTGACCCATTACTGTTTAGAATCTATATCATTTATCAGGCATCAAAGAGTAGATTAATAAAGTAATGGACCCATCAATAGGGTAATAAACCACAGTTCATTACCACATTGAAAGCTCTTATTACCACATTAAATTTTGCGCCATTTTGCATACCTGCCTTTAGATATATTCGCTATTATGCCCTCAGCTTTGAGATTGTTCATAACATTGCGGATCATGTCCCTGCTTACTAATGGGCAGGCTTGTTCTATGTCTGAGATTGTGAAATTACCCTTAAATCCATCTATGGCATTTTTTATCATATCTGTTTTTGTCCCGCGTGGTTTGTTAACGATATCGGCTCTTTTTTCAAACTCATCGTAGGCTGCAAGCATTATGGACAAATAGTATGTAAGAAAAGGAATTATGTCATGCTTACCTTTGTGCCAGCCTTGAGAAGAGGTTTCAAGGGTTTCATAATAGGACTCTTTGCTTAGTTCGATTATTTTCTCCAGACTAATATACCTGACTACATCATATCCTTGATGATACAGTAAAATTGTAGTTAGAAGCCTTGATGAACGCCCGTTACCATCTTTAAAAGGATGAATACAAGTGAAATCAAAAATGAACAAAGGCATAAGAATCAATGGCTCAATATCACCTTTATCTATTTCTTCATTGTATCTACTTACTAATTTCATCATATAATCCTCAATGAGAAAAGGTTCTACTGGTTTGAAACGAACTCGTGTTGTCCCATCGCCATATCGCTCAATTATGGTATTTTCAACCGACTTCCACTTTCCTCCTGGTTGATCTGTGTATCTCATTAAATCCCGGTGAAGTTGCTTGATGACGTTAACTGTCAGGGGAATATCCATTGCAGAATGGTGGATAGTACTTAAAACATCTCGGTATCCAGCAATCTCCGACTCGCTGCGATTCTTTGGTTTAGTTTTATCTGCGAGCAATTCTTTTAATCGTTTTGGTGGAGCAGTTATCTGCTCTAATCTGTTGGATGATTCTGTGCTTTGGGCAAAAGCAACCAGTTTGAGATTTTCTAAAACTTCAGGTGACTGTTTTTGGTATAGTTCCTGCTTTCCTTTGTATTCTCCCAGTTTGCGAATAATTCTTATTAGCTCATTTGTCAGTGATATGTTTTCTAAATATTTTACATCAAAAGATTTCATAGTATCTCCTTCTATTCATAATCAAAACATTACAGTTCTGGTAACTTGTCAATAGCTTCATCCTTCTTCTTATCCATCAGCTTGGCGTAAATCTGGGTTACTTTTACATCATTGTGTCCTAAGAACTTAGCCAGTGTATATAAATCAATACCATTGCTGATTGATAAAGTAGCAAAAGTATGCCTTCCGCAATGAGGAGTAATGTGCTTTTCGATGCCTGCCTTTTTTACCATTCTTCTGATATGAAATCTTATTGATGTTTCCCCTGGTAGTTGAAAGACTTTTCCGCTATTGTGGGTACTTTTTTCGTGATTTAATATATCTTCTGCTACTTTGCACAGTTTCAGTTTATTGTACTCATTGGTTTTTTCATCGCGGAAAACCAGATACAGATTACCGTTCTCATCACGAAAGTCTTCAAATTCCAGGTTGATCAAGTCTCCTAATCGTAAACCTGTAAAGCAGGAAAATATAAAAGCACTTTTGACGTTTTCGTTGCTATAGGGAAGCTCATTGATCTTTCTTAGTTCTTCTATAGTAAGGTATTCCCTGGTTCCTTCGGTTTTCCGTATTATAATATTGGTAGCCAAGTTATGTTCGATATAATCATCTTCGTATGCCTTTTTGATAGCTATCTTGAACCTGGTAAAATATGTGTGGGCAGTATTCTGATTCATATCAGGGCAATCCAGCAGATATTGTGCAAAATCTTGACAGAATTTTCTGGTAACCTTTTTTAATTTTATGTCCCTTGGTTGGAAGATCTTTAAATGTCTAATAGCGTGCTCCCAGATTTTTAAGGAGTTCTTTTTTGTCTGTTTTTTAAGGAACTGATCAAAAATCCCGTAAAGGGTGATAGTTTTCTTCTCAGTGAATATGTCATATTTCTTCTGCCTGACCATGTCCTCATACTTATTTCTGATCTGGATTGCTTCATCGATTAAGTTTTTATCTCGCTGCAAATCTTTCTTTTTACCGGTTACAAACATTTTTAACCATTTCCTGTCTCTTAGCTCCTTGCCATTTTCAAAATAGTGATAGTCCAGGAAAATGGAATACCTGTCATCCTTCAATTTATTGAGTCTAACCTTCACTTTATAATTGGTGTTGGTAATTCTCTTTTTTATTTTATCAATTTCCATGACTCAATATAAAAAGTGTCCAGAAAAGTGTCCAGTATTTTACTAAAATATGACAATAAAAGAGAAGTCAGGAAAAAGATGCTAACAAATAATATTATCATAACATATTAATATAGAATGAAATAGAAACAATATGAAGCTCTATGAAATGTAATGAAAAAACTGGCGGAGAGTCAGGGATTCGAACCCTGGGTACGCGAGGCGCACAACGGTTTTCGAGACCGCCCCGTTCGACCACTCCGGCAACTCTCCGCAATTTATCTTTTACTATTGAAATAATCCTTGAGGATTTGAGAACATTCCTTTTCCAGAATCCCGGAAATTACTTGAGGATTATGATTAAGGCGTCTATCCTTGAGGATATGATACAATGACCCGGAACCACCTGCTTTGGGGTCCTTGCAGCCATAAACCACTCTGCCTATTCTACTGAGCACAATCAATCCAGAACACATTATACAGGGCTCCAGGGTAACGTAGAGAGTATAATTATAAAGGAATTTTTTACCATCAGCGAGAGCACGCTCAATAACAATTTTTTCTGCATGTCCGAGGGGATTTTGATTGTGACGGGTTTGATTTGCTGCCTGGGCTATAATATTATCATTATCATCAATAAGAACAGCCCCGACCGGGATTTCATCGAGCTCTGCAGCTCGAGAAGCCTCAGTCAGGGCAATTCTCATATAATATTCATCTGTATACACTAATCGCTTGTTTTAAGATGCTTGAAGTAATCTGAGTCCGTTGTCATGATCAAAGTGCCTTTCTTCTGGATAGTGTTTTTATAAGTTTCCAGAGTTTTGCTGAATTCATAAAACTCGGGATCCTGTTTATATGCTTTGGCATAAATATCCAGGGCAGCGGCATCAGCTTCACCAATGATCTGCTGAGCAGTCTTAAAGGCTTCAGATTCGATCTGATCAAGTTCTCTTTTCCTTTTACCGCGAATCTCTGCTGCTTCACCTTCACCAGTAGAACGATATTTGGCAGCTATCTTATTACGTTCAGAGATCATACGGGCATAGACCTTTTCACGGACTTCGTCATTGTAATTAAGTCTTTTGATCTTAAGATCAATGAGTTTGATACCATAATCAAGGATCTGGATGGAACTGGTAGCAAAAATCTCATCTTCGATTTTTTCTCTACCGGTTTGGATAACATCAACTGCTCTGATTTCATCTTCGGAGCTATCTTCAAATTCAGAGGTGAATAGAAGCTCACGGCTGGAATTACGAACAATTTCGATCAGTTTATTTGAGCTAACAACATCACGGGTAGTACCAGAGACAATATCATCCAGTCTGCTGTGAGCAAAAGTCTCACTACGCGTAGTCTGGTAGAATTTGAGAGGATCCACTATCTGCCAGCGAGCATAAGAATCGAGCCAGATATAGCGTTTATCTGCAGTAGGTATTTGTTTGGGGTCACCATCCCATTCCAGAATTCTTTTTTCGAAGAAGTGCACTTTTTGAACGAAAGGTAATTTAAAATGCAGTCCAGCATCACTTACCGCTCCACCTACGGGTTCACCAAATTGAGTGATGATGACTTGAAGGCGCTCATCTAGTATATAAAAAGCATTCATGAGAAGAATTACTACTACTATTAGAATTATGATCAAACCTTTGTGTTTCATTTTTTCACCTCCCCGGCAAGATTAAGAAGAGGTAATAATCCCTCCAGTTTGTCATCTATTATGAAGAGCTTATCGATAGTTGGAATAATTTCTTCCATTGTTTCCAGATAGAGTCTTTTGCGGGTAACGGATTTAGATAATTTGTATTCCTGATAAATTTGATTAAAGCGGTCAGCTTCACCTTGAGCGCGGTTAACGCGGTTCACGGCATAACCTTCAGCTTCCTGAATAGTCTGCTTGGCTTTTCCTCGTGCTTCGGGAATCACTTTATTATATTGCTCCCAGGCTTCGTTAACGATGCGTTCCTTTTCCTGTTTAGATGAATTCACATTATCAAAGGCAGGTTTCACCTTGTCTGGAGGATTCACATTTTGCAGGTTAATAGTCACTATTTCCACTCCGGTTTGATATCCATCCAGCAACTTCTGCAATTTGATCTGGGCAAGGTCATTTATCTCTTTACGAGAAAGTACGATAACCTCATCCACACTGCGGTCACCCACGATCTCTCGAATGGTTGCCTCAGAACCGTCTCTGATAGTCTTTTCGATATTCCTGACATTAAAAAGGTATTTGACTGGGTCTTTTACCCGATACTGTACAATCCATTCCAGATCAGCAATATTAAGATCTCCGGTGAGCATAAGAGATTCACTGGAGAAATCACGGCTGGAATAGCGTGATTTGATTCCTGGCTGCACGGTTCTAAAGCCAAATTCTTCTTTATATACATTGGTAACTTTCACTTTTGTAAGGTTATCAACTCCAAAAGGAATTTTGAAATGAAGTCCCGGCGTTGTGGTAGAGGTATATTTTCCAAAACGCTGGATAACACCTACTTCCTCGGGATCAATTGTATATAATCCCGTCGCTAAAAAAATCAGGACAAGAATGATGATAAGAGCGGGTACCACTCTCTTTTTGGGAAATTGGGGAATAGTCTGTTTTTTAACTTTGATTTCATCAAATTCAGGCATTTAATCTCCTTGGTTAATATTAAATTCAATATCCACTAAAACAGATAGGAAAACCCTGAGTCAAGAATTTTCTGATTAAATTTCCGGTTTGGTTCTGGAAACCAGTTCAATTTCAGTTGGGCTGACCTGGATGCAAATTGCCTGCTGGATGAGATGGATACCCACAATCACCTCAGAGGGGTCATCTACATCAAGCACAATACCTTCTATACCAACATAAGGACCGTTGGTTACTTTCACAGTGTAACCCTCTTTTACATAAGCATGAGGTTCCACCGGTATATCAAGACTCAAAGTATTATAGATGTTATTAAGATCAATTAATAATTCCCGTTCATCAGGCACTTTTATAAAGCGGACAATAGAACCCGAACGGAGTAGAAGTGATTTGTCATTTTCAGTACATTTTACGAAAGTATAACCGGGAAAGAGAGGTTTTGTAAATATCACTTGTCTATTATCATAATGCTTAATGCTTTTCTGCAGGGGAAGATAATAATTAATCTCCCTTTTATAGCAGTAATCAGCAAATTTCTTTTCCCAGCGCGGTTTGTTGTGGATCACAAACCATTTTTCACCGGCTTCGGAGGGATTTAACCCTCCGTTAAGCTGGTGGATTTCTAACTGATTATTAGAAGACATAATTTATAATTTAACTACGTTAAGATAATTTTCCTTAATGGCAAATCTGGTATCCAGGATCATAGTAGATCTTTTTACAATATCCTGATAATTATATTTTGTGTGATCTGTAACTATTATTGCCAGATCATAATCCTCCAGATTGTCAAGACTGACTGAATAATAAGTTTTTTTTGTCTGCTCGTTGTATAATTCAGGTATATGGGGATCATTATAATCAAAATTCCCCTGGTTATCAGCCATAATTTTGATCAATTCATGTACTGGTGACTCCCGGGGGTCTTCTATATCTCTTTTATAGGCAGCTCCCAGAAGAAGTACCTTTGCTTTGGATAGTGACTTGCCCTGTTTATTCAAAAGCTGCACAGCTTTACTTATCACAAAAGAAGGCATGGAGTTATTTATCTCTCCGGCAAGTTCTATTAATCGAGTATGGTAATTATATTCACGGGCTTTCCAGGTAAGATAAAAAGGATCAAGGGGAATACAATGACCACCGATTCCTGGTCCGGGATAAAAAGGCATAAACCCATAAGGTTTGGTCTTGGCAGCTTCGATTACTTCCCAGATATCAATTCCCATTCTGTTGCAGAGAATGGTCATCTCATTTGCCAGGGCAATATTGATATTTCTGAAAGTGTTTTCATAGATCTTTTCCATCTCAGCTACGCTGGGTGAAGAAACCAGGTGAATGGGAGCATCCAGAATTTCTTCATAGAACGCCTTGGAAACGGCATTGCATTTTTCTGTAACGCCACCTACCACTTTGGCGGTATTATACGTTTTATAATCACGGTTTCCGGGATCAACACGTTCCGGTGAAAATGAGACGAATACGTCAATGCCCACTCTGAGACCTTTAGCTTCGAGAGCCGGGACAACGATTTCGTTGGTTGTTCCGGGATAAGTAGTAGATTCCAGGATTACTAAGGCTTCTTTGCTAACGTTTGGAGCTAATGAATTGATGGCATTGCACACATAAGAAGAATCCGGTTGCTGGTATTTATCAAGAGGAGTAGGAACTGCAATCAGGATAACATTTGCTTTCTTGAGTTTCTTATAATCATCAGTTGCGCTTAACATCTTCTTATTTACCAGATCTTTAAGCTCTGCGTCATCAACATCACCAATATAGTTTATACCGTTATTTACACTCTCGATCGCATGCTGACTAACATCTACACCTATTACTTTGAAACCTGCTCTGGCTACAGTTACTGCCATGGGCAATCCCACATAACCGAGTCCAATCACACCTATTACCGCATCGTGATTTTTGATCTTCTGTAGAACATTTTTCACTGATAATTCTCCTTCACCTTTTTTTAATATCTATAATGTTCCGGTTTATACGGACCATTTTTATCTATGCCAATATATTCCGACTGATAGTCAGTAAGTACCGTAAGATGTACACCCAGTTTTTCCAGATGCATTCTGGCAACTTCTTCATCAAGTTTTTTTGCTAACCGGTAAACATCAATCTCTAAATCCCGGGAAAATATATCAAGCTGAGCCATGACCTGATTTGTGAACGAATTACTCATTACAAAAGAGGGGTGTCCAGTAGCATTGCCCAGATTTACCAATCTACCTTCTGAAAGCAGAATAATTGATTTATCTCCCGGCAGCATGATCTCATCTACCTGAGGTTTGATATTTCGCTTTTCCACTCCAGGAGTGGCGTATAGTTCTGTTACCTGAATTTCATTATCAAAGTGACCAATATTGCAGACAATTGCTTTATCTTTCATTTGTAGGATATCGGATGCTTTGATCACATCACAATTACCCGTAGCAGTAACAAAAATATCCGCTTTTTCCACAACTTCTTCCAGTCGTACTACTTCAAATCCTTCCATTGCTGCCTGCAAAGCACAGATCGGGTCTATCTCAGTGATCACTACTCTTGCTCCAAAACCAGCCATAGACATTGCACAGCCCTTGCCTACATCTCCATAGCCACACACAACTATCATTTTGCCGGCGATCATTATATCCGTTGCTCTTTTGATACCATCAGTAAGTGATTCCCGGCATCCATAAAGATTATCGAATTTAGATTTAGTAACAGAATCATTTACATTTATAGCTGGAAAGAGAAGAGTTCCGGTTTCAAGCTGTTTGTATAATCTATGTACTCCAGTAGTAGTCTCTTCTGATACTCCTTTGATCTTTTTTGCTATCTGATGCCAACGATCAGGGAACTTATTCATATCACTCAGCAGAGTTTTCTGCAGAACGGCAAATTCCTGATTGTCAGTTTTAATTTCCGGAAGCTTCCCTGTTTTGGCATATTCTTCTTCCAGACGGTAACCTTCATGTATCATCAATGTGGCATCACCGCCATCATCGACAATACTATCAGGTCCATTTCCATCTTCCCAAAGCAAAGCCTGCCTGGTGCACCACCAGTATTCCTGAAGTGTTTCACCTTTCCAGGCAAATACGGGAACTCCAGTATCCGCAATTGCTGCTGCTGCATGATCCTGAGTTGAATATATATTGCAGCTGCACCAGCGCACATCAGCACCTAATACCACCAGGGTTTCGATCAGGATAGCGGTTTGAATTGTCATGTGGAGACTGCCAGTTATTCTGCGACCAGCAAAAGGTTTTTCACTGGCATATCTGGATCTAAGCATAACAAGACCCGGCATCTCATATTCTGAGATGCGGATCTCATTTCTACCAAAATCCTTAAGGTTAATATCCTTGATTTTGTAGTTCATCAGTTCTCCGATAATTAATATTTCTTATCTCGGTTGGAATTATTTCTTCCGTCATCACCACGTCTGCTGTCAGACCGGCTATCTGATCTATTTGAGTTATAGGGTCTTCTTTCTCTATCTCTACCAGAGCTTGGACGTCTGTCACTTGGTGGTCTGGCTGGAGCTGAACCCGGCTTAGGTTCTGGATTTCCAGGAATGCCTACCATTGAAAGGCGATATTTTCCCCGGTCACTTTCCAGAAGCTTCACTTTCACTTTATCGCCAATTTTCACTACATCTTCTGTCTGGGCGATTCTGCTGTGATGAAGCTGACTGATATGAACCAGTCCTTCTTTCATGCCATTCATGAATTTTACCAAAGCACCAAAACCTTCTGTTCTGAATACTTCTGCATCATATATAACGCCCATTTTTGGTTCTTCCACTATGGAAAGTATCATGTTACGGGCTTTTTCGATTGAGGCTACATCTGCAGAAACAATATTTACGGTTCCGTCATCATCTATATTCACGTCAACGCCTGTTTCTTCAATGATCATTTTAATCGTCTTTCCACCGGAACCAATAACTGCACCGATCTTATCCTGATTTATAGTCATAGATTCAATGCGGGGAGCAAAAGGTGATAATTCCTTTCTGGGTTCAGGGATCACCTCAACTATTTTCTCAATTATATATAATCTGGCAATTTTTGCTTTTGCCAGTGCCTGAGCCATTATGTCCTTTGTTATTCCGTCAATTTTGATATCCATCTGGATAGCTGTGATACCATCGACAGTTCCAGTAACCTTGAAATCCATATCACCAAGATGATCTTCCAATCCCATGATATCGGTGAGAACTACATAATCTTCACCTTCCATGATCAGACCATTAGCTATTCCAGCAACTGGCTTTTTAAGTGGAACACCACCAGCCATCATTGCCATAGTTGCGCTGCATACTGAAGCCATTGACGATGATCCGTTTGATTCCAGGATCTCTGATACCAGACGCAGGGTATAAGGAAATTCTTCGTGTGGAGGTATCATTGGTTCCAATGCACGTTCAGCTAAAGCTCCATGACCCAGTTCGCGTCTGCCGGGTCCACGCATGAATCCTGCTTCTCCTACACTGTATGGTGGAAAATTATAATGCAGGTAATAGCGTTTTTTATATTCCTCTTCCAGACTGTCAATGATCTGAACATTACGGTCTGATCCAAGAGTAAGCACACCCAAAGATTGAGTTTCACCTCTGGTGAATAACGCTGATCCATGCACACTTGGTAATATATCAACTTCGCAGGTAATATCACGAATATCATCCAGTCCACGGCCATCAACGCGATGATGATTATGAAGAATAGCATAACGGACAAATTTCTTGATCAGATGCTCGAAAGCATTCTTATAATATCTTTCATTTACCAGATATGTTTCTTCGTCGTCTTCTTCCTGATATTTGGTGAGCATTTCTTTTTCCAGGTTCTCAAAGGTAGTTTGTCTTTCCAGTTTGCCCTTGATATTTGCACCTTCACTGATCTTGCTGCCAAAATCTTTATCAAGACGAGAGATGATCTCTTCCGGGATAACATCCAGATTGATCGCCATCTTCTCTTTAGTTACACCATCAGCAAATTCAAGCTGCATTGCTATCAGTTCTTTGATAGTTTCATGACCTGTATAAATGGCTTCGGTGATAATTTCTTCACCAAGTTCATTAGCTCCAGCTTCGATCATTACAATAGATTTATCCGAAGCTGCCACATCAAGGTTTAGCAGGGAAGTTGTTAATTGCTCAGTAGTAGGATTAATAATGATCTCATTATCAATCAGTCCCACAGAAACTCCCGAGATTGGTCCATTAAAAGGAATATCAGAGATCATCAGAGCGGTGGACGCTCCTAAAATACCTATTGAGGCAGGATCATTGAGCCCATCATAAGAAAGCACTGTGATCACTACATGTACTGAATTCCTGAAGCCATCAGGAAAGAGAGGTCTTATTGATCTGTCAGTTAGTCTGGCTGATAAAGTTGCTTTGGTAGAAGGTCTAGCTTCTCTTTTAAAAAATCCGCCCGGTATTTTACCTGCAGCGTAATATTTCTCAATAAAGTCCACGGTAAGTGGAAAGAAAGATTGTCCTTCATGTGCATTTGGTGATGCTGTTGCAGTTACAAGAATGCTTGTTCCGCCATAAGTCATAAATACTGATCCGCCAGCCTGTTTTGCCATGCGGCCTGTTTCAAGGGTAAGTTCACGTCCGGCTATAGTTTTCGTAAGCCGTTTAATTGCAAAATTATGCAAAATATTCTCCTTAGTTGTTGCGTCAGGGTGATAAGAAGCAATAGGCTAAATTCACTTGTAATAGAGGATTTAGCTTATTGCTCTCTACCCCCTGGCTTGTTAGTTAAAAAAGGGGGAAACGTTTCCCCCCTTATCTCCATTTATCGTCTGAGTCCTAATGTCTTGATTATCTTACGATATCGTGTAATATCTATCTTTGTCAAATAATCCAGAAGACTACGTCTTCTACCGATCAGTGTCAAAAGACCTCTACGAGTATGAAAATCCTTAGGATGAACCTTAAGATGTTCAGTGATTTCCTTAATACGATATGATAATAAAGCGATTTGGACCTCTGGTGATCCAGTGTCTGACTCATGGAGTTTAAACTCTGCCATGATAGCCTTTTTGGCTTCGTTAGATAACCTGCTATTATGCAGAACTCATTTTAATAGGTCAAATAAATACACCTCAATAGCTTGTAAAGTACTTTCTTGTTTAAATACTGATAAATAATCTGTTACTATCCGGGTTTTATTTTTTTTGCAGGATCAGCAGGTACCCGCTACGGGTAAATGATCTGAAACCGAAGCCTGCAAACACTTCCAAAATCCTCACCAAAATGGGGTTATGAACAATTCCACTTAAAAGGGGAAGATGTCTCCACTTTATTTTGAGAATTTCATATTCTCCTTTCAATACTTCAAACGTCTGAGGATGTTGATCTTGCCATTTTCCTCCCAGATATTCCATTACGGCTTGAGGAGGGTAGGGACGGATATGGGTGAGATCATTATAAAAATGCCGAGACATCAAAGGTGCTCTCAGGCAGAGAATGCCCCCTGGCTTGAGAATCCTATTCAATTGATTGAGAAATTGCCATGCTTCTGAGGGAAATAAATGCTCGATCAGATGACTGCAATGGATACCATCATAGCTTTCATCTTCAAAAGGCAGATCAAGAGCATTACCAGATATCACATTCAAGCCCTGCTGCTGACACCAGCGCACTGCTTCGGGATTATTATCAATTCCCGAAATT
>JAVCDJ010000120.1 GCA_030765845.1 Candidatus Stygibacter australis | reverse complement strand
AATTTACTGTAAGGGGAGCATCTCCAGAGATGATATCTGCAATAAAATCTGCTGTTGGAGGGTCAGCAATAACGATCACTTCCACTTCATCAGACGCGGTTAATCTTCCCTGTCCATCATCGATGGTGAAGGTTATCATTTCTGAACCATTCCATGTTTCTTCAGTGGAGAAGGTTACCCAAAGCTGACTGATCTCAACTGTGATATATTCAGATCCTTCTGCTGAAAGCATCAGGTTATCACTATCAACATCAGAAACGTAGCCACTGAAATCCACCTGCAATTCACCATCTTCCATAAACTCAAAGCTAACTGGCAATACAATTACCGGAGCGTCATTTACCGGCTCTACAGTTACCTGGATTTCATCACTTGCTGTTTGGATTCCGTCAGTTATTTCAATATTTATAAATTCACTGCCAAACCAGTTTACCGAAGGGGTAAATACGAGCGTTAAGCCAGTATTCGTAATATTAATTTCCGTATTCCCACTCCAGCTTACGCTCAATTCCTGTGGATCACCATTGGTGTATGTTTCCAGGTTCAGGCTGGTTGATTCATCTTCATTGAAGCTGATGTCCCCTGGCAGATAAAAATATAATGGCGGATCAATTACTGTAATATAATCGGTCTTTACTTCCGTGGAACTTTCTCTGCTTATTTCATCAGTAACGTTCAGGCTTACGCTATATAAACCCGCTTCCTGATAAGTCCAGACAGGATTTTGTTCACTGGAATCTATCTCACCATCATTTTCAAAATCCCATTCCCAGGTAGTGGCATTGCTGGTAGAAAGGTCAGTAAACTGAATCTGCTGCCCTGATTCCACTTCTGTATAATTTGCTTCAAAATCTGCTACCAGTGGTTCATACTGACTTGTAACTGCATAGATTGGCAGAAAGTTTGGAACAGAACCAATTTCTCCACCTGGATTACTCTGCGTTGTAAAACTCACGCTGCAAACAAGGTCATGACTGGCATCCCAGACCGCAAACTCCAAAGTTTCAACTTCTTCTCCCTGAACATTAATTACTGAAATTGCTATATCTCCAGAATTTATTACACTTCCAACCCCACGGCATTCATAATCTACGAAGGTTCCAACTTCATCGCCCTCAGAAGCCGGTTCACCATCTATTCTAACTTCACAATAAGCCACGGTTGAATTAGAGTAGTCGACAACTTCCCAGGGACGCGGGAAGTTTTCCAGGTCAATTACATTGATATAGTCTTCCTTAAGTTCATTAGCAGTTATTCTGCCCACTTCATCAGTTATAGTCAGGCTAACGCTGTATATTCCTACATCTAAGTATTCCCAGATTGGATTTTGTTCATAGCTGTCTATCGTGCCGTCATTCTCAAAATCCCACTCCCAGCTTACTGCTGTCTCTGAGGAAAGATCAGTAAACTGCACGTCCTGACCAATGCCCACTTCCGTATTATCAGCTTCAAAATCGGCATAGAAATCTACAGGTGTAACAATCACATTCACAGAATCAGAAGCCATCATTCTGGTTACGGTATCGTAAACCATAAAAGTAACCATCTCAATCCCATCCCAGTCTTCTGTTGCTCCCAGCGTAACCAGAAGATCATTTATCTCAACCGTGATGTTATCTGTTATTTCATTAACGGCTATCAGTTCATCTCCGTCCACATCGTCCACATAAGGTGCAAAATCCACTTCCAGGCTGCCATTCTCCACAAATGTGAAGCTGTCTGGCAATATTATTGTTGGGGCATCATTGACCGGAGAAATATTAATTACTGCTGTATCGGAGACTAACTCCCCATGCCCATCAGATGCTGTTACGGTAAATTCTGCTGCACCAAACCAGTTTAATACTGAAGAAATTGTTAATATTTCTCCATTAATGCTGATATCTAATTCACTGGTAATATATTCTGCAGAATAATACAGGACATCATCATTCAGATCAGCAAAGTGATCACTTAAATCAATTTGAAAATCTGCAAAATCCTCTTCTCGGTTATAATCAAAAATAGGCAGGATCAATTCCGGCGGATAATTGACTACGGTGACACTACCATTTGTGATCGTCGTGATTGCAGTATCATTATAATTAAAATCCGTGATATCAAGGTTGCTAACACCTGCAGCAATTGAGGCAAAATTGAATATTATCAATGCACCTCCACCTTCCAGAGCTTCTGTTGAAGAACCTTCCACCACAATATTATCTCCATTATCAGTAACCGAGACTATTGTATTTTCAGATAATGTTCCTGCTACTGAATAACCATCATAATCTGCTACAGTATTATCGAAACTCATAGTAAAATTATAGCTGGTTACATTCCAGGCTAATACCAGCGGTGAAGTTGATACTGTTACATTGCCGGAATCTCCCAGATCTATGGAAATATCATCAACTGTGATTTCCGAATCTTCCAGATCACCGGCAGCACTATAAACAGTTAAATTCCAAGTCACACTGTCTGTGTATTCAGAATCGCTAACTTCTCCGGTTACAGTATAACTACCTGAAGCAAAATCATGATCAAATGTATTTACTGCAGAACTGCTTTCCAGATCATCATCAATATACCAGTTATATGTCAAAACTGCATCATCAACATCTTCAACTGTTAATTCAAAAGCTACATTTGCGGTCGTAACAGAGGAAGCTATTGTTACAAAAATATCAAGATCTGCCGGAATATACGATATTATCGCTGGAGCATCATTCACAGAAGTAACGATTATTTCCACATCATCGGAAGCGGTTGATCTGCCCTGCTGATCATCCACAATAAAGGATAGTGTTTCGCTGCCGTTCCAATTCTCCACAGCTTCCAGATTCACCATTAGACCTGTTATTGTCACAATAACATTAACGTTGTTTTCCACACTCAGCTCTAAGTCCGCAATGTTCACAATGTCCACATCGTCCACATATTCACTGAAATCCACTTCCCAAAAGCCGTCTTCTTCAAATGTGAAGCTTTCAGGCAGCTCAATGGTGGGTGCATCATTCACAGAAGTAACGATTATTTCCACATTATCGGAATCAGTTAATCTGACCTGCTGATCATCAACTGTGAAAGTTAACATCTCACTTCCATTCCAGTTTTCCGATGCTCCCAAAGTCACCAGCAAACCACTGATTTCAACTGTGATATTTTCTGTATTGTCACATGTAATCACCACCTCATCACCGTTCGCATCATCCACATATTCACTGAAATCTATTTCCACAATGCCGTCTTCTTCAATTGTGAAGCTGTCTGGCAGCTCAATGGTGGGTGCATCATTCACAGAAGTAACGATTATTTCCACATCATCGGAAGCAGTTAATCTGCCCTGCTGATCATCAACTGTAAAAGTTATAACCTCACTGCCATTCCAATTAGCTGCTGCAGAAAAGGTTACCAGGTGATCATTGATCTCCACAAAAACATTCTGATTTCCGGCACTGGCTATAGTAAGTTCATCACCATCAACATCAAATAGATAGGGTGCAAAATTCACAATCAGACTGTCATTCTCAGGAAATGAAAAACTTGGTGGCAAAGATATTACAGGTGGATCATTCACTGGTGTTATGATCACTGCCACTATATCTGAAGCTATTAACCTTACCTGCTGATCATCCACCGTAAAAGTAACATTTTCTGTGCCATTCCAGTTGTTTGGATTGCTCAATGTTACCATATACTCATCAATACCTACTGTGATATGAAAACCTCCACTGCGGGTGATCAAAAGCGAATCACCATCTATGTCGGAGATATAAGGAGTAAAGTCAATAACAACACTGCCGCCTTCTTCAAATGTGAAGCTCTCAGGCAATTCAATTGTCGGCGCATCATTCACAGGAGTAACGATTACTTCTACATCATCAGAAACAGTTAATCTTCCCTGCTGGTCATCCACAGTAAAGGTCAAAATCTCGCTTCCATTCCAGTTCACATCTGCCGTGAAAGTTACCATCATTGCAGCAATATCTGCTTCAATAAATTCATTACCAGTAATTGTAATTACTAAGTCGTCTCCGTCTATATCGTTCACGAAGTCCATTAAATTTATTTCCAGAGGGGTATCTTCTGCAAAAGTAAAATTATCAGGCAGCTCAATTGTCGGTGCATGATTTGCAAATTCTCCCGCTCCCACAAGTGTCACCTGCAATAATGGCTGATTGAAGGAATTATTGATTATGTTTAGTGTATCCTCAAAAGCTCCTTCCGCATCAGGTGTGAATGTCACATAAATTGTATCCTGCTCCCCAACTGAAAGTGTCACAGGCAGTTCGGAATAATCATATTCAAATATCTCAGGTCTGGTCTCGCCAATCAGCACATCCATTATGATCAAATCCACTGTACCATTATTCTGAATGACTACAGGCATAGTGGCATTCTCACCATATAGTAATGAACCAAAATCAAGAGGATTGTCCGAAAGCAGAGTGATCTCTATATCTTCCACAAA
This sequence comes from Candidatus Stygibacter australis, assembly GCA_030765845.1. NCBI lineage: Bacteria > Pseudomonadati > Candidatus Cloacimonadota > Cloacimonadia (SeqCode) > Cloacimonadales (SeqCode) > Candidatus Stygibacter > Candidatus Stygibacter australis. The sequence goes on along the minus strand of JAVCDJ010000120.1, from coordinate 1,007 downwards.
CCACGGTTCAAAGAATACTTCTCCCTTTGCCGGATCTTCATCATCATCATAGATATGAGCATCAATGCTGTCTGCAATGGTAAATTCCCAGATATTATGATAAGCATTGATATCATAAGTGCCATCATTATAGATCTGATAATTACCACCATCATTATTGATAAACGAGTTTATGCCTATTTCTCCGGTTTCTGTTCCCAGATCAGGATTTGCATTTGAAGTGATATATATTCCATATCCAAGATTTTCTTCAAATACACTTTCCCTGAATACAGGGGAGCTTCCATATATTTTCACCCCATATTGAGAGCTGTATTCACAATAACTATTACTAAAATAGCCTGAATCAGAACTATAGAAATTTATATTTGCGTCAGCATTTCCAGAAATATTACCACCATATCTGATCCGGCAATGATCAAATTCTCCGATGCCAATATAATCTGAAGCTCCCTGTAAATGAATTCCTTCCCAGTCTCCAGGAGCTGGCATTGTAGAATTACCGTCATTATTGGTATCTCCACCAAATTCATCATCCTTTAATGAAGTAAATACAACCGGATTGATTTCTGTTCCGTTTACATCAATTGTGCCATATACATAGATTTCACCAGTACTGGCGAATTTTAGCACTTCATTTTCTGGAATTGTCAACACGCATTCATCAGTGACTGTTAACCTGCCTTCGATTACGTAGGGGAATCCGGTCAATTCACCTGAAAGAACAATGTCTTCACTAATTGTTCCACTTATGCTGAACGCATCGTAAGTGTTTCCGCTACCAGTGTTATTTGTGTATGCCTGGATATCACTATTATACAAATAAACTGCGTAATTACCGTTGTTATTTATTTGGCAGTCATTTATCTGAAGATCGCAGGTGCTGGCGTTTATTCCATCATCTCCATTATTATCAAAACTGCTGCCTGAAATATCTACGGCACAATTTCCTGCCCTCAATCCATCCTGACTGCTATATTCACAGATGCTGTTCGTAAAGTATCCCG
>JAVCDJ010000119.1 GCA_030765845.1 Candidatus Stygibacter australis | reverse complement strand
AAACCTTGCAATGAAATCAATTACTGCATTGAGCAGTCTCGTTCCATTCTTTAAAGAATGTTATTAAGATATTCCAGACAATGTTCCGGTATCTTGTTTGCCATCATAATGAAGTCATCTGCATACCTGATTATTCGGACTCCATACTTATAAAAATAACCATCTTTTCTCGTTACTGCTTTATCAACCAGATTGAGATAGAGATTAGCCAGAAGTGGAGATATTATTCCACCCTGCGGAGTTCTCTTTTGGTTCTTATGAAGCTTGTTATCATCGAAGTATGGGGCTTTCAACCATTGCTTTATCAGTTTTAAAATGCGTCTATCCGTGATTCTTTGTTCCACCAAAAACATTAGTTTGTCATGGGGAATATTATCAAAGAATCCTGACAGATCAGCATCATAAACTTCACTTTTCCCTTCTTTCAAATTAGACCTGATAGCCTGAATTGCACCCTGAGCTGAGCGTTTAGGACGAAATCCGAATGAGCAGTCCTGATGTAGACTCACTAAAATCAACCTCAAGTCAATCTACCGGGTACGGTATCTTAACTCGATATTGATTTAAATTCACCGTTCACCGAGAGGAATTTAAAATTGAATCAACCATAGGCTGACAAGAATGTAAAATTAAATGTAATGATTTATCCGTGAGTAGTAAATCGTGAGACGTGAGACGAGGGAAAAATTGAGGGGGCGAAGATGTGAAAGGGTGAAGGGGAGAATAATTGAATCCACCCAGGCGGACAAGAATGTAAAATTTATTTAACCACGAAAGGCGCGAAATGACGCGAAAAAATGTAATGATTTATCCGTGAGTAGTGAGACGAGAAATGTAAGATTTATTTAACCGCGAAAGGCGCGAATGACGCGAAAAAATGTAATGATTTATCCGTGAGTAGTACTCCTTCGCATAAAGCTTCGGAGTATCTTCGATGAGAAGTGAGTCGTGAGTCGATTTTTTTTAGTCTTTAAGTCAAGCAGTCGAGAAGTCCTGTAGTCTATCCGTCCAGAAGTCCAGAAGTCCAGAAGTCCAGAAGTCTTTAAGTTCTGCCGTCTATCAGTCCTGAAGTAGACTCACTAAAATCAACCTCAAGTCAATCTACCGGGTACGGTATCTTAACTCGATATTGATTTAAATTCACCGTTCACTAATCACCAAGAGGAATTGAAAATTGAAAATGTAAAATGTAAAATTAAATGTAATCAGAACTGGAAGCTCTGGGTATGCAGTCTTTTCACTGTTCACTGATCACAGAGAGGAATTGAAAATTGAAAATGTAAAATGTAAAATTAAATGTAATCAGAACTGGAAGCTCTGGGTATGCAGTCTTTTCACTGATCGCTGTTTACCAATCACCAATCCAGTAGTCTTTAAGTCCTGCAGTCTATCAGTCGAGTAGTCTATCAGTCGTTTAGTCTCACGATTTTCCGTTCACCAATCACTGTTCACAAGTCTACCATTGCGGAGGTTAAAACCATTCGCAAAGTAGAAAAATCGACTTACGACTTTCCGTTCACTAATCACCAATCACTAGTCACAATTTTAAAATATAAATACATTGACCTTGAGAGAGAGAATATTTTTTTTGTATAGCAATTCTGAAGACGGAATTAATAACAACGGGAAGAGGAAGTGAAAGGCATTATAAGTATATCAACAGAATTTTTGGGTAAGAAGACAAAGTCTCCTTTGGTGCTGCCTGCCGGGATTATGGGTATGACCTGGTCAGGGATGAAATTCGTTATTGAAAATGGCTGCGGGATAATTACAAGCAAGAGTTTGACATTAGAATTACGCACAGGACATCCGGGACCAGTAGTAGCAGAATTTGAAGGCGGAATGCTTAATTGCATGGGTCTGTGCAATCCGGGAATAATAGACGGACTGCAGGAGATAAACGAATTTAAGGCAATAATGCCCGAAGTGCCTGTGATAGCCAGTGTGTTTGCTACTAAAACAGAAGATTTTGAAGAGCTTACGCGGCATGTAAATGATTCACAAGCAGACTTTATTGAGCTTAATCTGAGCTGCCCTAATGTAATGGATGAATTTGGAATGCCCCTGGCGGGTTCTATAGATATGGTGAAAGAGATAACTTCCAGAGTGAAAGCTATTAGTAAACTTCCTGTGATAACAAAACTATCTCCTAATGTGACCGGACTTACAAATATTGCCCTGGCAGCAGAAGAAGCCGGAGCTGATGCATTATGCATGATCAATACTTTAGGTCCTGGCATGCTGGTTGATATTGATATGGTGAAACCGGTGCTTAGTAATAGAACAGGTGGTTTATCAGGAGCCTGCGTGAAACCTATAGCCCTGCGGGCAGTATATGAAGCATATTCGAGAGTGAAGATACCCATCATTGGTACTGGTGGCGTGGAAAGCGGTAGTGATGCCGTGGAAATGCTGATGAGCGGAGCAGCTCTGGTGGGAGTTGGGAGTGCCGTATATCAGGGAGGTATTGGCGTATTCAAGGAGATCAATCAGGGGATAAGAGATTATATGAAGAAATATAAATATGAAAATATAAATGAAATACCAAGATTGGAGAAGCTGAATGAGCAGGCGTAATACATTACCCATAGCAGAGATCAGAGAAGAAAGTGCCACTTTACGGACATTTTACTTTAAGCACAGTCTGGAAGCTCAGCCGGGTCAATTTATCATGCTGACTGATTTTGAGCATGGAGAGAAACCCTTCTCGATCTCAGAATGTGAATCTGATTATTTTGGTGTGACTATCAAGAAGCTGGGGAAATTTACCAGTCAGCTCTTTGAGATGAAGGTAGGAGATTTATTATCTTTTAGAGGAGCTTATGGCTCTTCTTTTTCTTTACAAGGTAAAAACTGCCTTTTAGTAGGAGGTGGATATGCCACTCCGCCATTATATTTTCTCAGTAAGGAATTAATGCGTCGGGGAGCGAGTATCACTTTAGTTAATGGAGCCCGGACAAAAGAAGACCTGGTATTTTGCAGTCGTTTTGAAGAATTACAGTTATTATATAAGAAGATCACTGATGCGGGTTGCTTTGGAAGAGCAGGTACCAGTGTGGATATAGCGAGAGAACTTTTAGCGGAAAATAATTATGATATGGTTTATGTATCAGGACCTGAGAAGATGATGAAGGCAATGCGTGACCTGCTGGAGAAATATCCTGATCTGGATTATGATTTTCTGTTTGAAAGATATATGAAGTGTGCCATTGGCATTTGTGGAAATTGTACTATCGATCCCCTGGGATTAAGGCTATGTGTAGAAGGACCTGTACTGGCGAAAGATCAGGTTGTGCAATTGACCGAATTTGGAGAATATCACCGCAATGCTGCGGGAACAAAGGAATATTTTTAACAAGATGAAAAAGACAAAGATTTTATTACAAAATGTGCAGATTGGAGAAACCAGTCAGGATATCATCATTACAGACGGTAAGATAGTCAGTATTGGGAAGAAAGCAAAAGAAGCAAACGAAGTGATTGACTGTGCCAATTTTTGGGTATGCCCCGGATTTATTGATCCTCATGTGCATATGAGGGATCTAGAGCTGGCTGCTAAAGAAGACTGGAAATCAGGAAGTAATGCTGCCATCAGAGGTGGGTTTTCCGGTGTATTTGATATGCCGAATACTATACCCGCTACCACAAACCAGAAAAACCTCGACCTTAAGCGCAAGGCGGCAGAGAAATCCAAAGTTAATAAATGGTACTACCTGGGTGCTACTAATACTAATTATAAGCAATTGAGAAAGATACTGGAAGAAGAACCTCAGGATGTGATAGGGATCAAGATCTTTTTATCTGCATCCAGCAGTAATGATATATTGAGCAATGTGTCAGAATTGCGCAAAGTATTTGAACTGGGTGGGGAATTTAATAAAGTGATAACAATACATGATGAGCTGGAGAAATTCATAGTTCCCAAATATAAATTCGCTCAGAAGATAGAGAACCATAATCTCTTCCGTAACCGGAAAGCAGCTATAACCGGTCTGGATATCTGTCTTGATCTATCGACCTCGATAGGTAATACCATCAATATTGCTCATGTGACCACTAAAGAAGAAGTAGAGATGATCCGCATAGCCAGGGCTGATGGAGTGCAGGTATATTGTGAAGTATCTCCGCATCATCTGCTATTAAATGAGACGATATGTCCTCAGGTGGGAAATATCGCTAAAGTGAATCCTCCCTTGCGTACTGCAGAAGATAATGTGGCTTTGTGGGAAGGAATAAATAATTTTACCATAGATATGATAGGAAGTGATCATGCACCGCACTCATCGAGAGATAAGCGCAAAGCATATTCCACTGCACCATCAGGATTTCCGGGACTTGATACATCACTAAGACTGCTGCTGACCTGCGTTCATCAGGGAAGATTATCTAAAGAAAGGTTAATTGATCTAATGAACAGCAAGATAGTTCATATCTTTGGATTGGAGGACTATGGGAAAATAAAAGAAGGTAATACGGCAAATCTGACAATTATTGATCCTGAGCAGGAAGGCATTATACGGGGAAGACGTAACCGAAGTAAGGCAAGATATACTCCCTTTGAAGAATTTAGATATAAGGGAGCTCCTGTATATACAATAGTTAACGGAAAAATTAATGAAGTAATCAAGTAGGAGAAAGAATGAGAAAAGAAGAGTTCATAGAAAAATTATTTGAAATTGGAGCAGTGAAATTTGGCTCATTTACCCTAAAAAGCGGGAAAGTATCACCGTTTTATTTTGATCTTCGAGATATGATCTCATATCCGGAGCTTTTAGACGGGATCGTGGAATTATTAGTGGAAAGGATACAGGGGATGGAATTTGATGTACTTACAGGTATCCCTTATACAGCATTACCAATCGCCTCGCTGGTGGCAGACCGGATTAAGAAACCCTTGATCTATATGAGAAAAGAAGAAAAAGCCTATGGTACCGGTAATAACGTGATCGGTAAATATCAGCCAGGGGCAGTGTGCCTGGTGATAGATGATCTGATCACAACGGGAGAGAGCAAGATAGAAACTGCTGAGAAACTGGAAGCAGAAGGCGTGATAGTAAAAGACTTCGTGGTAGTGATAGACCGCAGTAATAATGGCAGTGAAATATTAGGCAGGTCAGGATATCAGCTGCATAGCTTGATAGACCTGGATGAGATACTGGCAATACTTAAGAAAGGCAATTATATTGATGAAGAGATGATCAGCAAAGTGAAAGATTTCACCAGTGGACTGGCAGAAGATAAAATAGAAGTAAAAAAAGAAAACGTAAACTCACTCACAATTAAATTACAAGAGACAATGAAGCGAAAGAAGAGTAATCTGATCTTATCACTTGATGTAACCAATCAGAAGGATTTCTTTAATATATTAGATAAAACTGCTTCAGAGATCGTGATGCTGAAAACTCATGCGGATATAATGGAAGATTATGATCAGGGCTTTATCCCCAAACTTCAGGAATATTCAAAGAAATATGATTTTCATATTTTTGAAGACCGTAAGTTTGCTGATATCGGTAACACAGTGCGGATGCAGTATCGGTCAGGGATATATAAAATAGCGGACTGGTCAGAATTTGTGACGGTACATCTGGTAGCCGGAGCAGCAATACTGGATGGTCTTTTTGGAGGAATAGAGGGCAGGAGCAGTTTTCTGCTGGCAAGAATGTCCTCAAAGGATAATTTGATCAATGATGCCTATACCCGAAAAGTACTGGAAGCAGGGCGAAAGAATCCTGAAGTGGTTTCGGGCTTTATCGGACATGGCAAAGATAAAACTGATATCCAAAGGTTCAAAGCGAAGTTCCCGGCCGGAATGATGCTTCTGATGCCTGGCGTGAAGCTGGAAAGTGGAACGGATAAACTGGGTCAGCAATATATTACAGTGGAAGAAGCTATCGCAGGTGGCGCAGATTGCATAATCGTGGGAAGAGGGATAATAAAATCAGATAATCCAGGAGCAACAGCAAAGATATATCGGGAAAGAGCCTGGAAAGCATATTTAAAACGAGAAAAATAAAGGGGAGAATTAATGAACAATCTGATTTCGATGCGGGATTTGAGTAAAGCAGAAATACTGCAAATATTGGAAGTTGCAGAAAAGATTGAGAGCGGGAAGCTCAAGGTGAATATTCCCGATAAAGTGGCAGCCTTACTTTTTTTCGAACCCTCTACGCGTACTTTATTTTCCTTTGATACCGCAGTAAAAAGGCTGGGTGGTAAAACCCTGATCATGACCGGAACAGGAAATACTTCTGTGAAAAAGGGCGAGACCTTTGCAGATACATTACAGACTATTAGCCAATATTCAGATATTATTATCCAGAGATCACCCATAGAAGGAGCAGCGAGATATGCTTCCGAAGTGGTAAGTATTCCGGTAATAAATGCCGGAGACGGGGCAAATCAGCATCCAACCCAGGCATTGCTTGATCTATATTCCATCAAAAAGACCCAGGGAACACTGGAAAACCTTAAAATTGGGATTGTGGGAGATTTGAAATTTGGCAGGACGGTGCATAGTCTCTGCCAGGCAATGGGAGATTTTAATCCTCAGTTCTATTTTGCCTCACCTTCACATTTAAAAATGCCGGACTCCATACTTGATGACCTTGATGAGAAGAAGATAGACTGGCATGAAGAGCGCAATATGGAAGCCTTTATAAATGAACTTGATATCCTTTATGTTACCAGGATCCAGAAAGAGAGATTTGCTGATATAGAAGATTATAATAAAGTGAAAGGATCTTATGTACTGAAAAGTGAGATGCTTTCCGGAGTGAAATCTAATTTCAAGATATTGCATCCTCTGCCAAGAGTGGATGAGATCGATACTGATGTGGATGAAACGCAATATGCTTACTATTTCCAGCAAGCAAGGAACGGTGTATATACGCGTCAGGCAATTATATCAATATTACTGGGTGAGGTGTGAAATGAAGAAAATGAAGGTTAGACAGATAGAAAATGGTGCAGTGATAGATCACATTGCTGCCGGTAAAGCACTTTATATTGCCCAGCTTCTGCATCTGGTGGAGTCATCACTCTTTGTGATAGGCTCAAATCTGCAAAGCTCAAAATTCGGTAAGAAGGATATAATAAAAATCGAGAATTATATCTTGAGCGATGCAGAGAAGCATAGTATTGCCTTGATATCTCCTAGAGCTTCTTTTGTCCAAATCCAGAATTATGATGTAATAAGTAAAGAAACTTCAGATATACCGGATGTGATAGAATATCTGATAGTGTGCCCTAATCTCACCTGCATTACAAATACGGAAAACATGAGCAGCAGATTTGATATTAATAAAGATAATATGACAGTGCGCTGCGCATATTGTGAAAAGAAATATACTGTTGATGAAGTAAAATTTAAACGCCTGATATAGCCAGGAGATAAAATGGCAAAGAAAATAATATATGAGCCTTCCAGAACCCTTTTAGAATTCAGGCTGCTGCCTGGACTCACAACGGAGCAATCTACTATTGAAAAGATAAGTTTGCGGACTCCACTGGTATATTCCACTCGCAATGAGGGAAAATACAAGCTCAATATACCGATAGTTTCAGCAGCAATGCAGAGCGTGTCCGGAGACAGGATGGGAATTGAACTTGCCAAGCTGGGTGGAGTGGCATTTATATTCTGCTCACAGCCAATTGATGAACAGGCAGACATGATCAGGAAGATCAAGAATTATAAAGCAGGATTTGTTAATCCCAAAACTGTTTCACCTGATATGACGATTGCCGAGATGTATGAGATCCGTGAGAAAACGGGATATTCTACTTTTCCGGTAGTTGATGAAACTAATGTATTTGTAGGTTTACTCTCAAAATATGATTATGACCTGGGCCTGCATGGCAGTGTGCTGGTAAGGGAGCGAATGATCCCTGTTGATCATTGTGAAGTAGGCTATAATATTAGTGATCTAAAAGAAGCAAATAATTTGTTGCTGGAAAGTCATAAATCTGTACTGCCGATATTAGATGATCATAAAAGACTTCAATCTTTGGTATTTCGTAAAGATATCAATGATCACCTTAATAATCCGGATGAAGTATGCGATGATCGTAAACGTCTTCTGGCAGTAGCAGCAGTGAATACTCATGATTATCAGGAGCGGATAAAGGCACTTGCTGAAGCTGAAGTGGATGTGATCTCAGTAGATTCTTCGGATGGTTTTTCGGTTTACCTTCAGGAGACAGTAGAATGGTCTTTGAAAGAATATCCTCATATCCCGCTGATAGGTGGAAATATCATCACTGCAGAAGCTTTCCGGTTCATAGTTGATATTGGCTGCTCAGCGGTAAAGATAGGAATGGGCGGAGGCTCTATCTGCATTACTCAGGAACAAAAAGGTACCGGTAGAGGACTGGCATCCTCGATAATTGATGTTGCTGCGGAACGTGACAGATATTATAAAGAAACCGGGAAATATATTCCCCTGATCGCTGATGGTGGAGTTACCAGCACGAAGGATATAACTATTGCCCTGGCACTTGGAGCTGATTACGTGATGATGGGCAGATACTTTGCCAGAATGGAAGAATCACCGACTAATAAGATTGTGATCAATAATAGAGTGATGAAACCATACTGGGGAGAGGGAAGTGCCAAAGCACGTGAATGGGTGGAAAAGCGTTATCATCAGATGAAATTCGTGGAAGGGGTGGAAGGCTTTGTGGAATATAGTGGCAGACTGCGTGATAATCTGGATGAGACATTGATCAAGATCAAAGCATCTATGAGTACCTGCGGCTCAGCAACTATTACAGAATTTCATCAGAAAGCGGAATTGGAACTTATATCAGCTTTATCTATCAGAGAAGGAAAAGCTCATGATGTATATATCCCGGGTGAGAATAAGCATTCGGAAACCACCCAAAACTTTTAGCAGGTAAATATGAAAAAAATAGAGAGCGGAACTAATATAGATCTGGGGAATAAATGTTCTCAGATAGCTTTTGGCTGGGCAAAGAAGACATTTAGTAATAGAAGCGGTAAGGCTGGAGATCTTAAGCAGGGAATTGAAGGGGCTTTTTCCAACGTGATTGATTATAATGGCGTACGAATTGGTATCACTTCTGATGGAATTGGCACTAAGGTGGAACTTGCTGAAAGAACCGGAATATATAATACTCTCGGATATGATCTGGTGGCAATGGTGGTAGATGATCTGGCAGCAAACGGCTTTGAAGCAGCGAATCTTTCTAATATTCTGGATGTGGATCTTCTGGATGCTGAGATCGTGGATCAATTGATGATGGGCTTAGCAGAAGCAGCAGATTTCTCCGGTATTTCAGTACCTGGAGGAGAAATTGCTGAACTAGGCAATCGCATCGGGGGCTGGGGAGACAGAATGCACTTCAACTGGTGCTCTACTGCAACGGGAATATTACCTGATGAACTGAAAGAGGCTATTGCCGGGCAAACTATTACTCCAGGAGATAAAGTTATCAGTCTGGCAAGCAGAGGCTTTCGCAGTAATGGATTCTCCCTTTTACGAAAAGTACTCCAGGCGAAGTTCGGAGAGAACTGGCATGAAGAGAAATTTGATAAAGAGACAAGCTGGGGCGAGAAATTACTCACCCCCTGCCAGATATATTCACCATTAATCACGAAACTGATAAAAGACGGAAAAGAGATCAAGGGTATTGCTCATATCACCGGTGGTGGAATTGCTGATAATCTTAACCGGGTATTGAAATTAACCAAGAGTGGCGCCCGGCTTGATAGTATATTTGCTCCGCACGGGTTTATGCAAAAAGTGCAGTCAATGGGTCAGATAAGTGAAGAACAGGCATACCTGATCTGGAATATGGGAAATGGGATGATGCTGGTGGTAAGTAACGATAATGCTGATGAGATATGCAATATTATCGCTCAATCCGGATATGATTGTAAAATAGCTGGAGAAATTACTGAAAAGCAGGAAATAGTGATCCATTCCCAAGGTAATGAACCCCAAATATTAGTTTATGACACAAATAGCGGACAGGTAAAATAAATATGATCAATCAAATCCAATTAGTACTGAAACCTGGTATCAGAGATAATAAAGCAGAACGGGTTATCAGGGAAGCTAAGAATTATCTGGGGATCGAGACCGGAAAAGTGAAAGCAACCAGAATATTCAATATCAACTATGATCTGAGCAAACAGCAGGTAAAGGATTTTGCTGAAAAGGGTTTAAGAGATGATATTATTCATGATTACTATATCAATAAGCTTTTTATAGATAAGATTTTCAGAAGCTATGTGCTCGTAGCGAAACTTCCCGGTGTTACCGATGATGAAGGTATTTCTGCTCAAAAAACTCTTGCAGACCTCTTTGATCTTGATATCGACGTTAAGAGACAGCATATATTTTCACAGGATCTATATCTATTTGAACATAAATTAGCTGATGATGCTTTGCATGAACTGGCAGAGACACTACTGGGTAATAAACTGATTAATCATTTTGAGTATGGAGAAACTAAAGAAAATATTCTCTATATTCCTGAAGTAAAGATTAAAGAAAACACTGATGGAGAAACAATTGATTTGCTCGTGAGTGATGAAGAACTAAAAAATATTTCTCGGGAAAGATTACTATCATTGAATCTGGATGAGATGAAAGCGATAAAAGAGCATTTTCAATCCGAAGATGTACTTGCCAGTAGAGCACAGAAAGGGATCAGTAAGGAAATAACTGACTGTGAACTGGAAGTGATCGCTCAAACCTGGTCAGAGCACTGTAAGCATAAAGAATTTGGTGCTTTGATAAATTACCGGAATGAGGAAACAGGTGAAGTCCTGGAAATCGATTCTCTATTTAAAACTTATATAAAAGGTTCAACTGATAAAGTGATCCAGAGATTTGAAGCCGCAGGAAACAACTGGCTTAAGCTGGTTTTTACAGATAATGCAGGAGTGGTTCAAATAGATGATGAGCGCGTGTTCGTTTGGAAAGTGGAAACCCACAATTCTCCTTCTGCAATCGATCCTTATGGAGGAGCTATAACAGGTATCTTAGGTAATAATCGTGATCCTCTGGGCACCGGGATCGGTGGAGCACAGCTATTATTCAATACTAATGTACTGTGTTTTGGGACTCCTGATTATGATAAACCGCTGTTGCCAGGGCAATTGCATCCACGCAGAATATTTGAAGGTGTGAGGAAAGGAATTGAAGACGGAGGAAATAAATCCGGTATTCCTACAATAAACGGAGCGATCATTTTTGATGATAGATATAGCGGAAAACCTCTGGTATATTGTGGGACAGGTGGAGTGATGCCCATGAAATATG
>JAVCDJ010000118.1 GCA_030765845.1 Candidatus Stygibacter australis | reverse complement strand
TTACTAATATTTACATATCCTGTCAATCATCTCCAACCTAAAACTAATAATAAGCAACTCCAAAATATCCTTCTTCGTCTGAATCAGAATTGTCATAATCTCCTCGCTAAGTTATCGAGTAAAGAACCTGTGCTCAGGGGAAACGCCTGTCCCCATTCATCGGGAACTTGAGAACAATCATCCACTAAGTCCGATCTTAAGTCGATCTGCTACCGCATCTCAACTCAATATTTCAATTTACTATCCACCTTAATCCTGCACATTCTTGATCCATAGAATCTATTCAATCCCGTAAATCCTGCTTCTAATCTGGATTACGGACAAGGCGAAAGCCTATGCAGTCGTAGCTGTGGCTGGAATCCCCATCGTCACGACTAACCGACCTGCAGCCCCTGGCGTCGCTGCTCCAGCCGCCACCACGACACGCACGTAAAGCCAACTGCCAGCTCGTGTCGGGGGGAACAATATTGCCATCCCGATCCGTAAGATACACATAGCCCGTTGTAATTTCATCCGGATCAGTCTCTGCCCTTCTTTCTCCAAACAAATCCCAGCACCATTCCCAGACGTTTCCACTCATATCATAAATACCCAGTTCATTTGACTGCTTACCTCCAACTGAATGTGTTTTTTTGCCTGAATTATCCGAATACCAAGCTACCTTACCAGGATCATTACTACCTGCATATTTATAGTTCTGGCTTTTATTACCTCCTTTCGCTGCATACTCCCATTCTGCTTCAGTAGGCAAGCGATAGCCATTTGCTTTGAAATTACACTTGATATTTTCTCCTGAACCAGAATAACACTTCTCAAGCCCTTCCTTCTCACTCTGCTTATTACAGAACTCCACTGCATTATACCAGCTTACACTATCCACTGGCACATTCTTTACTGAACTTGTGAAATGTGACGGATTATTCCCCATCACCTTCTTATATTGCTCCTGTGTTACCTCATACTTGCCAATATAAAAATCGTTCACTGTTACAGGGTGAACTGGCAGCCAGTCACTTTCTCCATCTGTCGATCCAATATTATAGCTCCCACCTTTTACCAGAATCATCTCTATTCCGTTGGAGAGTAATAATATAACCGAGCTGCCTACTGCCAGCTCATTTGGTTCACCATCGATTTCAATTACCTTGTCTTTTTTTATTTTCGGATGAAAGGCTTCTTTAGTAGATTTTACTATTATTCCTTTTTCTTTCAAAGCTGATCTGGCAGCATCGAGTGATTTACCATTTACATCAGGCAGCTTTGTCCACAGATCATAGACGTCCAGCCGTAATTCAGTTCCTTTTTTCACTTCGCTATGAGAAGCCGGATATTGGGCTGCTACTTTATCATCACGTTCTGCAAATGTCTTTATGCTTTCACCTCTGCGGCTTTCAAGTCCGTTATCTTTAAGTAATCGGTTTGCTTCATCGTACTGCATACCAGTTACTTCCGGGATCATCACCGGTTCTGGAAATGCCTGCTTGAGTAGATATCCGCTGATCATTAAAACTATAATGGCTAAGATGATGATCAGTGACAAAGGCATCTTCTTCCTCTGCTTTTCGGTTGGTTTTTGATTTATTTTAACAACTGTTGTAACTTTTTGCGGTTTCTTACTAACATCTTTGTTACCAGAAAGACTGTCTTTTACTTTCAGAAATTCCTTGAACCTGTTTTTATAATCTTTTTCCAGGCATTTTGCAATAATATCAGCAAGATCAGATGAAATATGCTCTAACCTTTTAGCTGGTTTTGTCAGTATCTGAAAATTGATATCTCCGGTATAAAAGGGTGGATGTCCGCTCAGCAATTCATAAAGCATTACTCCGAATGAATATATATCAGATTCTTTTCCTACGTTTTCTCCGTTGATCTGCTCCGGGCTCATGTAAACCAGTGTGCCAGATGACGAGGAGTTTTGCAGGCGGCTCATGCTGGTGCGCACTGTCTCTGCAATACCAAAATCCATTATCTTAACTTCACCATCTTTGTTCAGCATTACATTCTGAGGTTTGATATCTTTATGGATGATTCCTTTGGAATGAGCATAGACCATACCTTCGGCTATCTTGATTGCAAGTTCTTTTACCTTGGATTCTGGTACTTGTTTATTTGGATGTTCCAGCTTTAATTTGGTGAGTGTTTTGCCTTCCACGAATTCCATATCAATGTATTTAACTGCTCCGATATCATGGAAGTCATAAACACGCACTATGCTGTTATGATTGAGAGAGATCATGGTGCGAGCTTCAGCCTGCAAGTCTGCCATCGCTTCTTCATCACTCACTATCGCTTCAGGGATGATCTTTAAAGCTTTATCGATGTTCATCTTTTTATCATAAACCCGATAGACAGCACCAAAACCACCCTGGCCTACTTTCTCCTTTATTTCGTAACGTTCATCAATTACGTGTCCTGCAGGCAAATTTTCCAAATTTAAGACGCCATAAGATGCTTTGCTGCCCCTGATCTGCGTTTGGTAAATATTATTATCTGGTTCTGGAATTATGGCTTCTTCTTTTATAGCTGGTGTCCCGCATTTCGGGCAAAAAGCTGCATCGTCATCTAATTTCTTCCCACATTTTTTACAATACAACATTTTATCCTCAAAAACTAATTTGTCCTTATTCATATAAACTCTAATATTTTGCGTTTATGGTTACTTTTTCTCATTTGATTCTCCAAATAAATTACATGTTTTTTAGATGGTCTATGATATAGCTTATACATGCAAATAAGATAACAAAACCAATAATTAAAAAAACTAATCCACCCAATGTACTTGAATTTGTTATATGCTCAAATCCGAAAAACAAAGAAAATATGGAAAAAAACAATCCTATTAATGTTCCCAAACAACCTGATAAGGTTTTCTTCCTTTTGTCACTTACAAGTTTACAAATATCTATATCGATATTATGAATTATTTCTAATTTGAAGTTTTCAACAAAGTATTTTTTATCTAGTCTAATTTCCACATTACCTGGATATATTTCGTATTCTTCTCCAGTGGATAAGTCAAGATATTCATCTCTTTCAAAATGATAGAGCTTTCCTTCTATAACAAAATCTCCCTTGGCAATGCTTAATTTATTCTTGGGTATTAAGTCATCATAATCAATAATATTTGTTTCTTTGGCGAAAATTACAGCAGTTATTTCTGGGAAATCTTCAATAGAAGCTTCTATTTTGTATTTCCCTGGCTTTAATTTAATTTGATTGTTTTCTGGTAATTTAATTCCGCTTTCAGATGTAAATAATAAAGACCAATAACCTGTTGTAATATTCAATAATCCAAATTCATCAGGATCAAACTTGATCATTTTATTTTCAGCTTCGGATAGACGATAATTTCCTAAATAATAAAAGCAAGCATCATGCTTTATCATAAAGGAATAATCAAAATTAGGGTTTAAATCCGTGATCATTGAGTCAAAATATTTTATTTCTTCTTCATTCAAATAAACCTGAAAATCCTTTACTTTTGATTTGATAGAAATTGAAGCATATATTGATTTTAAATCCACAAAAAAAGATTCAGATTTTTCAGTTACAATAATTTCTTCAGTCACATCGAAATAACCATCACATTGAACCCAAACCTTATGTTTCCCAAGGGACAGTTTTCTCTTAAAAGGTGCATCAAATATAATATCATCATCTATCATCACTGAAGCACCTTTTGGCTGTGTTTCAAACAGGATAGTTACATAAGACATGATTGAAGAATAATTTCTGTTTTTTTCTTGCATTAAATTATCTGATTCATCAGTCAAATTTATTTTAGCTTCATAAGATTGCAAGTCAAACATTTCACCGAAGTTTGAATATCTATCCCGGTAATCTTTTTCAAGACAGGTATCGATTATTGCTTTAAATTCTTCTGAAACATTATTTAATGACTCTGGCTTTTCATTTAAAATCTGGAAATTTACATCACCTTTATAAAATGGAGGGTGACCGCACAGTAATTCATAGAGCATTGCTCCAAAGGAATAAATGTCAGATTCTTTACCAACATCCTTTCCTTTGATCTGTTCAGGACTCATGTAAACCAATGTGCCAGATGATGAACTGTTCTGGATGCGGCTCATGCTGGTTCGCACTGTTTCTGCTATGCCAAAATCCATGATCTTGATCTCACCATCTTTGTTAAGCATCACATTCTGAGGTTTGATATCTTTATGAATGATTCCTTTTGAATGGGCATAAGCAAGTCCATCTGCTATCTTAATGGCAAGTTCTTTTACTTTTACTTCTGGTACTTGTTTATTTGGATGTTCCAGCTTAACTTTGGTGAGTGTTTTACCTTCCACGAATTCCATATCAATGTATTTAACTGCTCCGGTATCATGGAAGTCATATACACGAACTATGCTGTTGTGATTGAGTGAGATCATGGTACGTGCTTCAGCCTGCAAGTCTGCCATCGCTTCTTCATCACTCACTATCGCTTCAGGGATGATCTTTAAAGCTTTATCAATGTTCATCTTTTTATCATAAACCCGATAGACTGCACCAAAACCACCCTGTCCTACTTTCTCCTTTATTTCGTAACGTTCATCAATGATGTGACCTTCTGGTAGGTTCTCAAGATTTAGCACTCCGTATGATTGAGGTTTACCACGTAGTTGCGTTTTGTAATCATCCGTTGTTTCTTCTACTTTTTTCTGCGAAGATTTAGTATTACTTGTCGGGGTGCCGCATTCGGGACAGAATGCAGCATCACTTTCTAATTTGTTTCCACATTTTTTGCAAAAAGGCATTATAATTCCTTATTTACATGTTTTTTTTCATTTATAAAATATTATTTATTTCTGACTAAACGAAATCCAAAACTACTATAGATAGTTTTGGGATAGCTGTCAAGACGATAATCAATCTTACAAAATTCTCCATTACTAAGCCAACTGCCTCCTTTAAGTAACCGCATTACTCCATGTTCAGAAGTATGTTTGAAATTTCCGAATCTATCCCAACACCACTCCCAAACATTTCCACTCATATCATAAATCCCAAGTTTATTAGGGTTTTTCAGTCCTACTTTTTGGGGTTGATAATTTGAATTTACATTATACCAACACACTAAGTCTATATTTTCACTTCCAGAAAAATGAAAATAATCTTTATTATTACCACTTTGTGCTGCAAAGCCCCATTCTGCCTCAAGAGGAAGTCTATATCCATTTTGTTCAAAATCACAGATAACATCGTTATCTGAAATTGAATAACATTGATTTAATCCTTCTATTTTACTCATTTTATTGCAAAAATCTATAGCATCGTACCAGGTTACCCGTTCTACTGGCATATTTTTATCAATACCTTTAAATCTTGAAGGATTCTTACCAGTCACTTTTTCATATTGCTCTTGAGTAATTGGGTATTTCCCAATTAATAAATCGCC
The DNA here is from genome assembly GCA_030765845.1 of Candidatus Stygibacter australis. Lineage (NCBI taxonomy): Bacteria > Pseudomonadati > Candidatus Cloacimonadota > Cloacimonadia (SeqCode) > Cloacimonadales (SeqCode) > Candidatus Stygibacter > Candidatus Stygibacter australis. The sequence goes on along the minus strand of JAVCDJ010000118.1, from coordinate 3,065 downwards.
CAATTTGACTCTATGAACTGGTGTTTCACCTTTTACTCCATTATTCGATCCTATATCAAATTCTCCACCCTCTACATAAACCATTTCAATACCAGAAAATTCTGAAACAATATTAGTCAATTTAACTGGTTTTTGTTCAGTTTCATCTTTAATGATTTTGATATTAGTTGCCTTATCTTTTCTTGATTGTAAAGTCATTATAACAGATTCAAAATCTTTTATTCTATTCTGATAATCCTTCTCCAGGCACTTTTCTAATGTATTTGATAAGCTTTGTGATATGCCAATTAGCTTTTCCTGCTGCACATTCAGTATCTGATAACTGATGTCACCCCTATAAAAGGGTGGATGCCCAGATAATAGCTCATAAATCAAAGCTCCAAAAGAATAAATATCTGATTCTCTGCCTACATTCTTCCCTAAGATCTGCTCTGGACTCATGTAAACCAATGTCCCAGATGATGAAGAATTCTGCAACCTGCTCATGCTGGTGCGCACTGTTTCGGCTATACCAAAATCCATGATCTTGATCTCGCCTTTGCTGTTCTCTTTGATGTTTTGCGGTTTGATGTCCTCATGCAACACATTACTTTCATGAACATACGCCATGCCTTCCGCAATCTTAATAGCCAGCTTTTTTACTCTTTCTTCCGGTACACATTTATCAGGGTATTCCAGCTTTATTTCGCTCAAGGTTTTGCCATCCACATATTCCATATCAATATATTTGATATTCCCCGAATTATGAAAATTATAAACTCGCACAATATTAGAATGATTCAAAGCAATCATAGTCCTGGCTTCCTGTTGCAAGTCAAACATAGCTTCTTTATCACTACTCACTGCTTCCGGTATGATCTTTAATGCTTTATCTATTCCCATCACCTGATCATAAGCCAGATATACCGCTCCAAATCCACCCTGACCCAGTTTTTCCTTTATCTCATATCTCTCATCAATTATATGATCCTTAGGAAGATTCTCCAGATTGACTACACCGTAGACATGCTTATCTGCACGAATTTGAGTTTTAAATTCATCTTGAACTGGCTCCTCAAACTTTGGGGCAGGGGTTACAGCTTTCACAGGTGTTCCACATTCGGGACAGAATACGTCTTCTTTAGTTAATTTATTTCCACATTTATTGCAAAAGGGCATAATCTCTCCTAATATTGTTCTAATCTTCTTTTCTTTAATACTCTATATAGCTTTAAAGTGATTAGGATCATCCCGCTCGAAATAGATATGAAAGGACCAATAAAAAGAAAAATATCATAAGCGCTGAAAAATGATTCTTCTAACAATATTCCCAATAAGCTTACATCAACACTTAATCCAAACCAATATATGAAAATCTCCAATCCTGTTTTCGTACCCTTCCTTTTTGTTAGGATTACGATACTGCTTATTATGCTAAGAATTATAAATAATATAACAAATAGATAAACTGATATATTAGTGAAAGCAGAAATTGGAAAAGCTACAAAACAAGTTATGACGATACTTAATCCAAACCAGTAAATTGCTATCTCATTCCCTGTAATATTCTTCTTTCTCTTTCTCAGTAAATACAGCCCCCATATTGACGATAAAAGGAAATTCATAGATGATATAATGTGATAAAATTCCCATGACATTCTATTTAAATATGTATAACATACAAAATATAACAAAATACTTAAACTGAACCAATATATTGATATATCCAAACCATTTAATAATTTTCTTCTTTTAATTATAACAATTATCATTGCAATCAACAAAATTTTATACAGAATTTCACTAACTTTATAAGGCAATAAGCTGAAAAAAAATGCTGATGATAATAATAATATAATTATCATTGCTAAACAAATCGTAGAGAAATTCTTCATGAATTTATCAAATATTGTTTTTTTGTCATGATCAGAAGAGGTAGATTCCTTTTCAACTTGTTCCATTTTCTTCGAAGCCTGAAAGCCATTTACAGATTTTGAGATAGTATTAACATGTGAACTATATTTATTATGATCAATAGATGCTTTCAACTCATTGAAGCTGAAGAATCGATTTGAGTAACCTTTCTCTAAACATTTCAGTATCAAGTCATTGAGCTGAGATGATACAGGAGTTAATGGTTCTGGTTTTTCATTCAATATCTGATAACTAATATCTCCCTTATAAAAAGGCGGATGTCCAGATAATAACTCATAAATCAATGCTCCAAAGGAATAGATGTCTGATTCTCTGCCTACATTCTTACCTCGTATCTGCTCAGGACTCATATACACCAATGTGCCCGATGAAGAAGAATTCTGCAATCTGCTCATGCTTGTGCGTACGGTTTCTGCTATGCCAAAATCCATTATCTTGATCTCACCTTTGGAATTGACCTTAATGTTTTGCGGTTTGATGTCCTTATGCAATACATTATTATCATGAGCATACACCATACCTTCGGCTATCTTAATAGCAAGCTCTTTCACTCTCTCTTCCGGCACGCATTTATCCGGATATTCCAGTTTTATTTCACTAAGTGTTTTGCCATCCACATATTCCATATCAATAAACTTGATATTTCCTGAGTTATGGAAATCATAAACCCGCACGATATTAGGATGGTTCAAGGTGATCATTGTCCTGGCTTCTTGCTGCAAATCAAACATCGCTTCTTTATCACTACTCACTGCTTCCGGTATGATCTTCAGGGCTTTTTCTATCTCCATCACCATGTCATAAACCAGATATACAGCACCAAAACCACCCTGCCCTAGTTTTTCCTTTATCTCATAACGCTCATCAATCACATGATCCTTAGGAAGATTCTCCAGATTGACTACACCGTAGAAATGCTTATCATTTCTGATCTGAGTAACAAATTCACTTGAAGTTTGTTGTGGAAACAGTTTACTCTCTGCAGTATTATTATCAATTTTCTCAGACAGAAAAGCATTAGGCTCTCCACAGTGTGGACAAAACTTTAAATGATCACCGAATTGTATACCACAATCACCACAATAAGGCATATAATACTCCTTGATATTTTTGCAAAAAAAAGAAAATTAATAAATTTTGTCAACCATTCT
>JAVCDJ010000117.1 GCA_030765845.1 Candidatus Stygibacter australis | reverse complement strand
TGGTACAAATTCTATGGAAATCACTTCTTCTACAGGATACTTTTCTTTGTCACCATTGAACATGAAATAAACATGCTCTCTATCACCACCCAGATATTTCCCATACAAAACTGAGCCATCTATAAGAGAGAGTTTGTCATCATGGAAATCCTTGTCTGCCCACTCCGGAGCATTGATCACAATGTATATTTCGTGCATAGGATCGTAACGGTAATAAGTGTTATAATAGAAGTAATAATCCACATCATAGTGATTGATGATCCTCACGCCTCTGGGTAGATGCTTCACTTTCAAGCCATGAGGTGCATTTACTACGTGGTAACCTGATTTTCCCGGGCGATAATATATGCCATTATGTCTGAAGTATTTTTTGCCTTCCACATCAATCTTTTCTGCTTCTTGGGGAAGGTTCTTCAGAAGATATTCTTTTTTCTTTTCTGTGTTATTTACTTTGCTGACATTACTATTTTTCAATATTTTATTATCAGCATTACTGACGCCTATACTTATCATCAACAGGAATAATAACATCGTTTTTAGGTTCATGTGCTTTTGCATTGCTGCCTCCTATTTATTTTTCAGCAGTAATAATTATTCTGCTGAGTTTTGCTGTCCACATATTTTCTAATATTTAAGACATTTCAGTAATCAAATCCCTGCAGATTTAGTTAGTTTTCTAATCGGCTTTTATCCAAGCTGTTTTGCCTTGAAGATCACTGTAGTAAAGAATTCAATAACAAATCCATATATTGCACCAATGATCAAAGTAGAAAAAAACATCATCTGAGGTGTAAAATCTGTACCTTCAGCTCCTAATGAACTGCTTAATGCCATCGGCAGTCCCATCAGAAATCCCAATAATATCCCATTAAGAGCCCAGTTCATTTTAATTGCACTTATTCCGATCACAAATCCCATCAATGTTCGGCTGATGACCATTTGCATTATTATAATACCAGGTAATTTATTACCTCCGCTACCAGCCAGGGTAATGCACACTATCCCACAACATACACCAATTAGTGTAGCAATAATTATTCTCTTGGCACTTGTCATTATAATACCCTCCAGTTTCTTTTGTTCACCATTTAATAAAACTGTCAACCAGACATTACCTTTCACGTCATATCTGGCAAGTAATTTCTTATCTGAGTAAATTAATAAAAAAGAAATATTGTCATTATTAATAGCTATGGAAATATTTGTTCATGATGGAAGATGGTATTAATAAAAACATAGTCAAACTGGCAGTAGCCAGTATGGAAAACCTTAAAAATAAGGCAGTTAATGAGCCTTATCAAAAACTGGTAAGTCTTGGTGAGGAATACCGGAATTCTTATTCTGGTATTGCGATCAGTGAGATTCCGGGAGTTACTCAGGCTCGAGACCTTTTTAAGGCAATTGGCATCGATCCCACTAAACGCAGACCTTCCAGTGAAGCATTGCTCAGACGTGGTCTGAAAAATAAGGGCTATAGTACCATCAATCCGCTTGTGGATATTGGTAACTGGTGTTCACTGGAATTCCTGCTGCCGATCTGTGTATATGATATGAGCTTAATTGAAGGTAAAATAACTGGAAGAATGGGCAAATCAGGAGATGGTTATACTGCTATTGATAATAAGTATCTTGATCTGAATGAAAGATATCTTATCTGTGATAATGAAGGTGCAATTGGCAGCCCTATCAAGGATTCTCTTCGCACTTGCGTTACACCAGAAACAACAAATGCAGTTTTATTGATCTATGCTCCAGGCTATCTGCCTGATTCTCAACTACTCGCTCATCTTGATATTTTTATCCAGAGAGTTCAAACTTATTGTGGTGGTGGAGTTTCAGATAAATACCTTCAAACAAATGCAATCAGGGAGTTTTAAATGAAGAAACTTTTTATTATAGTTTTTATATTATTAGTCAGCTTGTTATTTTCACGAGAAATAAATCTTACAATAGATATTAAAGCCCCGGTTCAGGAAAAAATTGCCGGAAGCGATTATTATCGAATTATAATTCCTGAAGCCAGTCAACGTGGTGAAATGGGTGAACCAGCTTTGCCCTGGATGGTAATAAAAGCCTTATTACCTCCTGGGGAAATTGCTGTTGATATGCAAGTGATCCTCTCAGGAGAAAAATCTCAGCACCTTGATGGGCGGCTCTACCCCATTCAGGCTGTTTTGCCTTTAAGCAGCCAGGAAGAAACTGAATTTGTAATTGATCAGGAAATCTATCAGCAGAATATCAATCTGCCTCTTAAGAATACTGGAATATTAAAAACTGAGTCTTGGCATGGTTATAGAATTATCTTAAGCAGCTTCTGCCCTGTTCAATATAATCCTCAGCAAAATACTGTAATCACTTATGATCAGGCTCAGATTATAATAATTACCGAAGCAGGAGACCTGAATCGAGCTAATAAGTCAGTTAATTACTATTCTGAGAAAGCCAAAGCACAAGTCTCACACTATGTGACTAATCCCCAGCTGACTAACCTTTATCCCCAACGTCTGAACCGAGAAGGTGAATATGAATTGCTGGTGATCAGCCCTGAAGAATTTATTGTTGATCTGGAGGAATTTGAAGGTTTTTATAATACTTTTGGCAGAAGAGTGCAGTACTTCACTACAGAATTTATTGAAGATAATCTGCCAGGTATTGACCTGCAGGAAAAGATCAGAAATCATATTATCAATGAGTATTCAGATTATGGCATTTCAAGCGTGCTGCTCGGCGGTGACAGCGAACTTATCCCTGATCGCGGATTTTATTGTCAGGTGCAGTCAACCACCCTATATGAAGATGACAGCATCCCGGCTGATATTTATTACAGTGCTCTTGACGGCACCTGGAATGATGATAATGATGGCTATTGGGGAGAACCTGAAGAGGATGATCTGCTGCCCGAAGTTGCTGTCTCACGGCTTACTTTTTCTGACCAGACGGAGCTTACTAATATGATCAATAAAACTTTTCTCTATGCCCAAAATCCTATTGATGATGACCTGGATCGTCCTCTGCTCGCTGCTGAACAATTATGGCTGGATCCTCTCACCTGGGGTGGAGATTACCTTGACCTAATGGTAGGCATTCATGATGATAATGGCTACGAAACCAGTGGAATCCCCTTAACTGATAATATCACCTACCTTTATGAACGCGATAATGGAGAATGGACTATGCAGGACCTGCTGGAAATTCTTAATCAGGGAACTTCCTTTCTGCATCATGTGGGTCATGCTAATTATGAATATATGTTCGGAAT
>JAVCDJ010000116.1 GCA_030765845.1 Candidatus Stygibacter australis | reverse complement strand
CATCTCAGCCAGTGCCTGATCAATGATCACTGCCATTTCTGACCACGGTATTTCATCTTCCACGGGTACTGGATTAGCGATCAGGATCCCGCTTTTAAGGCCAAGTTCTATTTGTTTATGATATATTGCGCTTATCTGCTGCACATCATCTATTCGGCTAACCTGCCAGGGTGTTTGAGCAGAATAAAATCCCGGAAAACTATCTGTCTGCCAGCCGAATACATTCACTCCCGCTGTTTCCAGATATTCCAGGGTCTTACCAAGATCAAGAATTGCTTTCACTCCAGCAGAAATTACTATCACGGGAGTTCTCTGCAGTTCAGTGAGATCAGCAGAAATATCAAAGCTTTCTCCAGCTCCCCTGTGCACTCCGCCAATGCCACCAGTAGCAAATATCCTGATTCCCGCCAGATGACTGCAATGCATGGTTGCTGCCACTGTGGTTGCACCTGTCTGTTTTTGCACCAGCACGCTGGCGATTTCTCGCGTGGATACCTTTTGCACATCTTTTGCCTGGGCCAGATATTCCAATTGCTCCTGCTCAGCACCTATCATAATATTGCCATCCAATAAAAATACAGTTGCGGGACAATATCCCTGTCTGCGCACGATATTCTCAAGATTCATTGCTGTTTCAAGGTTTTGCGGATATGGCATGCCATGAGCAATGATCGTAGATTCCAGAGCAATAATGGGTCTTCTTTCTCTTTTTGCCTTCTCCACTTCAGTAGAGAGGTGAATATTCTTATTTATCATATAGCCTACGGTTTTTTTATAATTTCTACCTGCAGTTTTCTTACACCATAAGGAATCAAGCCTATCTGCTTTGCTGCTGCATAAGATAGATCAAGATCACGTCCGGCAATGAAGGGACCTCGATCATTGACTCTCACATCCACAGATTTGCCTGTATCAGGATCAGTAACCCGCAGTTCCGTATTGAATGGCAGCTCTTTATGGGCGCAGGTGAGTTTGTACATGTCAAAGGTCTCTCCATTAGAAGTAGTTCTGCCGTGAAATTTATCTGCATAATAGGAGCAGACCATCCATAATTCATCTCCCTGCTCAGCTTCTGCCTGCTTGCGGGAAGTATTGGTTTTATAATAGCCATGTTCTCTTTTATAGCCGCCATCTGTCTTATACATATTGCCAGCACATCCGCTGAGAAACAGCAGAACAGAAACTATGAATATTTTTAGTAATAACTTCATGATCTAAGGAAGTAAGGGCATCAGGCGTCTTCCCATACCTGTTTTGGGATCCCTGCCCCGGGGTGAATTATCAAATACTTCTATCACGTTATAGATCACACCAATAAATTCCGTATTAAAAGGACCATGAAAGTAATCATGGATTTTATTTATCCAGGTAACAACCTGCTTTTCATAATCAGTGAGATTGGGATCATTAGGGTCGATCAGCCGGGCAATAGTTTTAAGCTTATATGATGGAATATCCAGATATACTATAGTAGATGCCGGATTATACATCTGGTTCAGAAAGCTCTGCGTCATGAATTGTGGTTGAGAATAGAGTTCAAGCGAACCCTGCTTGGTAAGATCAAAATTCTCTTCCAGATTCTCATAAAAACTTGTTAATACTGCCAGCTTTACAGGAAAATCAGCATCCACAGTAGAATCCAGGAGCGCTATCATCTCTTCCATTTTCTCTGGCTTAGGTAAAAATCCCATCCCTTTCACGGCATTATTCAAACTGAAGCTGGTATCTGATCTTTTATAACCGCAGGTTGCGACTATTCCATTATGAGGTCCTGCCAGCTCTGGTCTGCCTTTCTGAATATCTTCCAGAAAGCCGATTCTCCGACCCTTATTCCATTCAATAAAACTCTCTGGCAATTGCACTGTCATAAATTCCTGCCATTTACCATCTACTAAAGCTGCCACCATTTTATCACCAGCATTAATCGGGACTACACGTTCCTGACGGCAATAACCATCCTGCCAGAAACTGCTGGCATCAGGTTGTTTCTGAGCGCATGAAGCCAGGGCTAATATACTGATAAGTAAGATAATATAAATCATATTTCTCATTAGATTCTCCCAAAATTTTATTAAGCAAAAATTATAACTTCATCACCTGCTGTCAATTGAATATCAAAAAATGACCAAATAGAATTCCGTCAACCAGTTAAGCAAGATCAAGATAGTAGCTTAATCTTTCCAGATTAAGCATTTATTTTCAGACTTAATCACTGAACTAAGTCCGCTAATCTTCTGCCCATTTAAAATATGCCAAAGGCATAACCACATTTGTAGCCCCTTATAAAGGCGTAGCCGATATAAGGGGATTAAATAAAAAAAGGAGATATTTTTAGTTTGTGGAATTTGAGAGAGATAACTAGATGTTTAGATTTAGATGATGGGTGATGGGTGAAGAGTAACTTAATCGTCCCCGATTTAGTATTGCATTATTAACCACCAACCAATCAATCAAGGACGATTGATCTACGAAAGGGCAAGGAATGAACATTCTCTTGAGGAAAAAATACTTTTGGTTGACAGGTTGGGAATTAAAACAGGTTGTTGGATGTATGAAATTTCTGGGATGACTGGGACAAATGGGAGATGGGTTACCTTCTGGTATTTAGGATATGCGAATATTGTTAACAAGGTGTAGATTGAGATAAAATAAGAAAATATAAGATATGGAGTAACACATGAAAAAAGTAATATTAAGTCTATTTTTATTGTTATCTTTGACTGGTTGTATTGATAAGGCAAGCGATTTTGATTTACTGAAATTAAAAGCAGAGCAAGGAGACATTTCAGCGCAATATAGCTTAGGTCTTTCCTATTGGAATGGAGAAGGTGTTGAGCAAGACTATAAAGAAGCTGTGAAATGGTTTATATTGGCAGCAGAGCAGCGAGACGCATCAGCACAAAGGAGTTTAGGTGATTGCTATGGTCATGGACAAGGGGTTGAACAAGACGACAAAGAAGCTGTGAAATGGTATAGATTATCAGCAGAGCAAGGATACGCATTTGGACAATTTAGTTTAGGTGACTGCTTTTATAATGGACAAGGGGTTGAACAAGACTTCAAAGAAGCTGTGAAATGGTTTAGATTAGCAGCAGAGCAGGGAAACGCTTCTGCACAATGTAGATTAGGGGTTTGCTATCTAGGGGAATATGGAGTTATTCAGGACAGAAAAGAAGCTGTGAAATGGTTTAGATTAGCAGCAGAGCAAGGAGATGCATCAGCACAATGGAATTTAGGGTATTGCTATAGTTGGGGAGCAGGAGTTCAGGACTACAAAGAAGCTATGAAGTGGTATAAATTATCGGCAGAGCAGGGACATGTTATTGCACAATATAGTTTAGGTCTTTCCTATTGGAATGGACAAGATTTTAAAGAAGCTTTTAAATGGTTTCTATTAGTGAGTAGTAATTCTACAGGGGAAGTATTTGATGAAGCATCAAAAAGCAGGGATGATGCAAGAAAAGAATTAACACAATCACAAATTGAAGAAGCTACAAGAGAAGCTGAGGAAATTCAAAAAAGGATTGATGAAAAGGAATAATCAGGATTTGTTATCTAAAAATAGAGAAACATATTGTAAAGGAAAGGGGAGGTGAAAACACCTCCCCTCCCTTTTTTTAAACAGTCTCTATAGAGCTGTTCAGGGTTGACAGGTCAAGACCGCAGGCAGGCATATCGGCAGCAGTTATCAGATTCCCCACATTGGGGGCTTCTGTGCCCAGCAGATCGCCAATCACACCACCGAAATTATCCACAGTAAGGGTGGTAATATCAAAGGCAGTGATTTTTGCAGTTGCAAAGCAGGCTTTGAGGAAGATATTGAGCTTGTTGTAAGGTATTTGAGTGCGACCATCAAGCTGAGTTTCATTCCAGGCCAGCGTATAAGTGATGATGTCAGTGACGAAGCCTTCGGCAGCGTCTTTCCAGGTATCGATGACAGCGGTTGTTTTGGAGGCGAATGCAGCTTCGCCCTCCGGATTATCGGGTACAAAGTAGGCGCGGAGAAAAGTGACGACCAGGTCTTTCCAACCATAGGCGACTTTTTCTCCGTCACGACCAGTAACAGTTCTGTATGGTGTTACTAAGGTTGCCTTCATTATTTGGACTCCTTTCTGGTAATGCATTATAAGAGTTTTCCCCAAAATCTCGTCTGCCTGATCAGTGCAGACTGCATACCATAAACTTATTTTATTGTAAGCTTACGGTGATATAATATATAGTTGTATAATACCTGTCAAGTAAAAAAATCCCGTTACTTGCTAATATTAATATAAGTTATGGTAAATTAATTAGTTACGTAATAAAACTTTTTTAGGGTAAAGATTATAGTTGAATGATGTTAAAAATGGATGAATGATAAGAAAATAGAGAGCATGGGAATTTGAATAATAGAGGAACTAAGTGTCTTAGATAAGACGAAAAAGGATTTTGGTTGACAGGTTGGGAATTAAAACAGGATGTTGGATTTATGATTTTTCTGGGATGATTGGGACAAATGGGACATGGGTTACTTTCAGGTATTTAGGATATGTGAATATGGTTAACAGGTGATAGAGTTTAACCAAATAGAACTATGAGGTATGGAAGATGATAAAATCAAGGAAATTAACAATGAATAAAATCATTATTATAATTTTATTTGTAATAACTTTACAACTAAATGCAATATGGTGGATAACTGTTGAAGAATCAGAAAGCTTTATAGAATTAAGCGAATCAGATAAGCAAATCGTAAGATTACGGTACTGGAATGATGAAGTTCTAACATCATTTGAATATGGAGATAAATTACATTTAGGTGCAATAAAAACCATTTGGGAAGGTATATATGGCACTAAATTCAACGAGAAATATACTCCAGTAAGTGAAGATATTCAAAGAAAAGGAGCAGTAAAAAGTTATGAAGAATATCTTACAAAAAGAGTGATAAAACTCCACAATTATAAATATGAGATAGATTACAAAAATGGAAGATATATCGAAGAGAGCACTTGGATAGGACGTCCATTTTCTGAAATAGCAACTTTATCAGGAGTATTAGTTACTCAAGACTATTATATATTAGAAATTGAAGGGAAATTTGATGAGGTAACAGTTGATAAATTTAAGAAGATTGAAATAATACCAATACTTTCGAGAGGATTGTATAATAACGGCTCAAATCATTTTCATCAAACAGAAGAAGTCATACTAATAATTCCAAGAAATTATGATGAAATTAAATTTTGGGGATTAAATGACAAATTTGGCTATGATTATACTTTAAATTTGAAACCTTACGGAGACTATGTGATGATGAGAGAGGAAAGGATTGAACTAACTGATGTTGAGAAACCATTAATTAAGATAGAATATCCTCATTTAGAAAATGGCATCTTCAGAACAGAGGAATTGTTTTTAACTATTGAAGGGAGGGTGGAAGACGAGAGTGGCATACTGAGCGTGTCAATAAATGATGAAAAGGTAAGCCTTAAACAAGATAAATTCAAGAAGAGGGTAAGGCTGAATATAGGTAGAAATGATTTTATAATAACTACGACAGACATATTTGATAACGAAGCTCAGGAACAAATTATCGTTGTTAGAGATGAGATAATTATTGAAGAAGAGTTTAGTGATGTTGATTATATAGAAAAGACAGGAATTACAAATGAAAATGCCATTGCTGTAATATTTGGAATAGAGAAATATAGAACTGCACCAGCAGTCAAATATGCTGTAAATGATGCTGATATTTTTCGTGAATATTTGATTAAGAAATTTGGATTATTAAGAGAAAATATTTATATGCGATTAGATGAGCAAGCTACAAAAGGAGAATTTGAAAAGGCATTTTCGGAAACAGGATGGATAGCAAAACACTCAAATGATAATACTGAGATTTATATTTACTACGCAGGACATGGAATAGCTGAAAGTAAAACTTGTAAAGCATATTTAATACCACATGACATAGATCCAAACTATGCAAGTACAGGATATTCTATAGATGAATTATATGATAACATCAACGCTATAGAAGCAAAATCAAAAACAATCATTTTAGATGCATGCTTTACGGGGATATCGGGAGAAGAAGAAATGCTATTAGCTGATGCAAGACCAATTAGGATTGAAGTTAAAAATATTAATGTACCTTTAGATATTGATGTTTTCACTGCATCTTCAAATAATGAGATAAGTTCAAGTTATTCTGGAAAACAACATGGTTTATTCACATATTATTTCCTAAAAGGATTAAACAAGGAAGCAGATAAAAACAAGGATAGAATAATAACATTAGGGGAAATGGAGCAATATTTAATTGATAATGTATCATCACAAGCACGAAAAATGGATAGGATACAAAATCCTCAATTGCAAAGTACAAACAAAGACAGGCTACTTATAAAGTATTGAGAGGAAAATATGAAAAAGAAATTGATAAATATTACTATGGTTTTGATGATATTAATATTATCATCCTGTGCAATGGTTGTGAATCAAAAACCAGAAGATAGAAATATTAACAAAGTTTATAAGAATATTGATATTTCTTATAGGGCAAGAGTAAATGAAGTATATTACAGCGAAAACAAAGGGTTATTATATACTCCTGATAGCTACTTTAAAGATGATATTTATGGCATTATAGAAAATGGATTGGATAATACAGGGGTGTTTGATAATATTTTTAGAATCGGAGAAGCTAAAACTTATTATAGTACTAATTTTAATGATGGAAGAAATGATGGAATTTACCTTGATATTAATGTGAAAAAAACCATTGATTATTCGATGGGTGGGTTTGTGTGGGCACTTTTTACGTTAGCAATACCTCCTTCGGTAGCTGCAGATATAAGTTTAGATTTTACAACTGATATCTATAAAGATGGGTTAAGAATCGGTCAATACAAGAATACATCAAAATACAAGTTAATTTGGGGAATAAGTTTAATACCTTTTCAGCCATTTTTTACATCAGAAAGAAAAATGCAGAATGAGTTAGTTGTAAAAATGCTAAAAGACATGATAGATAAGATGTACAGCAATGGGGAATTTAATAATCTGGAAGATAATAATCGGGAAATCAGAAGGGGTTTATTAGCCAATGAAAAAGCCTCTAAAATAGAAGAAAACATAAATATAAATATACCTATAAGTAAAATAAACAAAAAAAGATATGCAATCATAATTGGAATCGAAAACTATTCAAAAAAATTGCCAGATACACGCTATGCAAACCAAGATGCTATAATGGTGAAGGAATATGCAGAAAAAGCGTTGGGGATACAGGAAGAAAACATACTATTTAGGTTAAATGAGCAAGCAACTAAGAGCGAGTTTGATAAAGTTTTCGGAAAAAATGGCTGGATAGATAAAAGAGTGATAACTGGAGATGAAGAAATTTACTTTTATTATTCAGGACATGGAATACCTTCGATCAAAGAAAAGGAAACGTACTTAGTGCCA
>JAVCDJ010000115.1 GCA_030765845.1 Candidatus Stygibacter australis | reverse complement strand
AATTAGATCAGGAAGAAGATTTAGCTCAAGGAGATTTATAATGAAAAAGATCATTATTTTATTAGTGTTGTGCAGTGCAGTTTTTTTAGTTGCTGATGATCAGTCAGATGAATTGTGGCAGAAAGCACAAGCCATCGCTGAAGTAAACTGGAGATGGGTAACAGGAGAGATGGAATTACGGGTATCTGGCCTTGATGATAATGGATCAGAGATGATGACCAGTTTATTGATATTCAGTTATGAGCAGGAAGATGGTGAGATAATTGGATATTATGATGGTGGAACTCGTTCAGGAAATCTGATACCGGAACATGATGAGATCGTGCAGATGTTCTTAAGCCAGGATATGAGTCCGGACAGCAGCTCGATTTTCTTTAATAATGCAGACTGGGGACTTGAAGTGACCAGGACTGGAGTGACTGATAAGGTCTTAAAACAAAACTGTGCAGAATTTACTTTCAGTGGGGAAAGACCGGGTGAAGACGGAAAGCCAATTCCCATGGAAGGAAAAGTGTGGCTTGATCTGGAAACCGGAGTGCCGGTATTTATGGAGTCAACTATGTATCCTTCGGTGGAGATGAAGGCAAGATCAGATAATAAGATCACATATCAGTATAAAAAAGATAAACTCACGTTAAAAAAGCTTGAGACAATAACTTCTATGGAAGCAATGGGACAAAAAGTGAAGATGAAAACCGTAGCTAAATTTAAGAAATACTGGTGGTTTGAATCTGAGTAATATAAATACAAGATAGGCATACCTCCGAGATATTTAATTTATGCCTATTAGTGGACTTGCCCCATTTCGGGAATACCTTTAGAGGGGCAAGTCCTGATTATCTAACTAATAAGAAAGACATTATTTGAGTAATATCATTTTTCCGAATTCTTCTAATTGACCTGCTGTTATCTTATAATGATAAATTCCGCTGGGAAGCTGATCCCCCTGGTCGTTTGTACCGTTCCAGAGTTGGTAATTTTCTCCTGAGGACAGGAAACCACGAAAGAGTCTCCTTACCTTTTCACCTTTGGCATTATAAATATCCAGTGAGATAACAGTTGAATAGGGAAGAGTAAACGATATCGTTGTTTCCGGGTTGAAAGGATTTGGATAATTGGAAGTTGCTATCTCTATATTAGTGATCAGATCGGGTTCAATTTCTGTGAGATAATCTGTCAGCAGATATAATCCACTATCTGTGCAGGCGATAATATTGATACAGTCAATCTGTGGATGCCAGGATATTTGGTTGATCTGGAAGCAGGGGAGTCCTTCATTCATGTATTCGAGTTCCGATATATCCTCATACCAGCAGGCTATACCCTGTTCCATAGTTTGAGGAACTTCCCAGCCGACAAAGAGGTTATCATTTTCGTCAAAACCAGCGCTGCTCATATTTACTGACCAGAATTCCACTTCCCAGTTCATACCATAATCCCCGGAACTATATAAACCAGAAGACCAGGATTGATCAGGGAAAATGCCATAGAATGTACCAGAAGGGGAAACTACCAGATCAGAGAGATTTTGCATGGTATTACTTTCGTTCCAGCTATTGCCGGCATCTGATGAGTAATAGATATTACCGCTGGTGCTGACTACATAATGTTCCTGATAAGCTTCCATATCCAGGCATTGTATATTATCGAAGAAGGAGACATTTTCCCAGTTAAATCCATCATGTGAGGAATAAAGCCCATCTTCACCTCCGGCATAGTAACTTGTATCTGCCGGACAATAGGTAATAAAGCGGGGATTCAGCATCCAGTGCAGGATATTGAATTCGTGATTAATAAAATTGAAGCCATAAATCCCATCAGAATATGAACCATCTCCCATAACAGCAATAATATCGGCAGTTGCTGCCATCACGGTTTCCACATCCCAGACCGGCAGATCATAATAGGAATATTCTATCCATTCATCACCTTCATTTACGAGGATACCATTTTCTTCGCAGATAATTTCATAAGCTACACCACCACCAAATACATAAAAATTATAAGTTTCAATGTCAGCAGGACCTATTTCACTCCAGAAATAAGCCAGACAAATTACCGGGATAAAAAGGGTAATAACAAACGCGATAAGAAATTTTTTGTTTTGCATCACAAGACCTCCAAAATTTTCCCCTCAGAAAGTTGTTCTCATACAGCTTATTAATAAAATTACAATGTCAAGATGCGATATTGACTATCAATTTGTCAAATATTAATGATGCCTATCTACGCATCCCCCCGAAATTAAAATATTTTCTTCTGCTAAGTTAGATGTGCACCGCCGCAGCTTTAGCAGCGTAAGCGAAGGATGGACTTCCAGAGTACCGCTGATGAAGATGACTTATGGAGTACAAAAATTCTTAAGTTCCCGATAAACGGGACCTTCGCATCTAAACTCAATATTTTTATTTTAGCAATATCATTTTCCCATATTTTTCCATTTGAACTGCAGTAATTTTATAATGATAGATGCCGCTTGGAAGCTGATCTCCCTGGTCGCTTTTGCCGTTCCAGAGCAGTGAATTTTCTCCTGAGGGCAGGAAACCACGGAAGAGTTTCTTTACCTTTTCGCCTCTGCCATTATAAATGTTCAGAGAAATATCAGTTGAATAGGGAAGAGTAAAAGAAATACATGTTTCCGGATTAAAGGGATTAGGGAAATTGTGTGCAGTAATATTTGAAGGAGTGATATGATCGGGAGAAATATCGGTTTCATATCCTGTGATCATATAAAGTCCTTCATCAGTGCAGGCAATTCTATTCAGACAATTGATCAGGGGATTCCAGGTAATATTATTGATCTGCATACAGCCAAGCCCTTCATTCATGTATTCCAGTTCCCCGATATCAGAATGCCACATTGCAAACCCTTGTGGATTGCCATTAGGTACATTCCAGCCAGTAAATAAGAATCCTGGTCCATCCCAGCTTACACAGGTCATATACATATCCCAGAATTCCACAGTCCAGGTCTCGCCAAAATCAATTGATTTCCATAAACCAGAAGAATAGGAATTATTGGGGAAAATACCATAAAATTCACCGGATTCAGTAACATCAAGATCGCTAAGTAGAAGATATGGACCATTTGTATTCCAGGTGTAACCAG
>JAVCDJ010000114.1 GCA_030765845.1 Candidatus Stygibacter australis | reverse complement strand
TATCTGTGATCTGATTAAGAATTTCTGGGAAAGAAAGCATCTTCTTGATCAATCTGATTTCTTCAAATTTATCGAGTTTCTTTAGCTGCTTCAAATCAAAATTATCCAGAGTAATCTTCTCTTTTTTAGCTTTCTTCAGGATGGAACATATCCTGGCATGAGCATATTGAATATAGAAAACCGGATTCTCGCTTGAAGCCTTCTTTGCTAATTCAAGATCGAAATTAAGGTGAGAATTTGGCCTTCTATCCAAGAAGAAATAACGGGTAGCATCTTTACCAACTTCATCAATCAGGTCATTCATAGTGACGATTTTACCGGCTCTTTTGGACATTTTGACAAGTTCACCATTTGAGAAAAGATTAATGTGTTGCAGAAATACCACTTCCAGTTTGTCAAAATCATAATCAAGTGCTTCCAGAGCTGCTTTCAAACGCGGAACATATCCGTGATGATCTGGTCCCAGAACATCTATTATGATATCAAAACCTCTTTGATATTTAGTTAGATGGTATGCAATGTCTGGAACTATATAGGTGATGGTTCCATCTGCTCTCATTAATACTCTGTCTTTCTCATCTCCAAACCTGGTCGATTCAAACCAGATGGCATCATCCTTTTCAAAAGTTACATTCGCTTCTGATAAATAGCTGAGAACTTCTTCTATAGAGCCTTCCTGGCGGAGTTTTTTCTCACTCATCCAATTCTCAAATTCAACTCCGAATTTCTCTAAACTATACACCTGCATTCTGTGTATTTCTTCCAGAGCAAAATCTTTCATTCTGTCCAATCTATCCTTTTCAGAATAATGAAGAAGTTTGGAGCCTTCAATGGAATTGAGTTTGGCAGCTATGTCTTTAATATAATCTCCATTATAAGCCTCTGCAGGAAAATCAGTTATTATTTCTCCATGTAACTCACGATAACGCAATTCAACAGATTCTGCGAGTATATCTACCTGATTACCAGCATCATTTACATAAAATTCTCTAAATGGCTCATACCCGACATATTTGAATACTCTATACAGGCTATCTCCATAAGCAGATGCACGAGCTGAAACTACATTTAAGGGTCCGGTTGGATTTGCAGATACAAATTCCAGAATGACCTTTCGTCTTTTTCCGTAATTGCTGGAACCATAATCATTGAACATGATCATAGGCATCATATGATGATAAACATAATTACTCAAAGTGAAATTTATAAATCCTGCACCAGCAAGTGAGACGCTTTTATAATCTCTTTTTTTCTCCATTTCTGCCACGATCTTTTTTGCCAGATTGACAGGTTTCATTTTATTCAGCTTACTGCACACCATGGCTATATTAGTAGAAAAATCACCATGCTCAATGTTTTTAGGTACTTCTACAGAATAATTGTCTAGGTACTTGTATCCCAGGGTTTCCATTGCCTGGGCAATATCACCACGAATTTTAGCTTTAAGCATTTTGCTCTCCTCTAATTCTCTTTCCCTGTCTGATCTTCAACTGATTTTTGTTTTCGAACTCGATCAGATACTTCCCACAATTCCTCTAAATCATAATATTCCCTGGTTTCATGATCAAATACATGAACCACTATAGTAACCATATCTATCAATATCCAGGTACCATTATCCATACCTTCTTTACCCAGAACATAAATCGACTCTTCTTTAGCTTTATCCAGTACATTTTGAGCTATTGCTCTGTTATGCAGATCGCCAGAGCCTTCACAGACCATGATCATATCAGTATAATCACTTCTACTTCTCACATCATATACTTTGATCATCTCAGCTTTTTTCTCTTCTAACCATTCAGTAATTTTCTTAACAGTATCTTCAATTTTAATTTCCATAATACCTCATTTATTATTTAAAGTAAAGTATATAATCTTTACCCAGGATCAACTCAAATTCTGCTTTTGCATTATCCTTCACAGCTCTGGTTACTTTTGTAATTCCAGTTTTGCTTTTTAGATAATTCAGCTTTTTTTCCACATCTTTACCTTCCTGGCGAACAACCAGCATGGTCTCTTCATATTCGCATTGCATATTAGATATATTTTCCCAGTCTATCACTGTGATGTCATTATACAGGAGTGCCTGTGATACTCTTTGTGCCAGACCACTCACACCACAACCATTTCTTACCAGGATATTTATACTTGGTTTATAATCATCTTCCATTTCCACAATTTCACTGCTTTCGGGAAATAGAATATAGATCATCACTATTATCATAGCAACAGCAAAACAGATCGAGACAGTTATCGCTCCCTTTTTGCTATTTACTTTCTTTTCCTCAGTCAATTTTTTTTCAGTCATTGAGCTTGTCAAATTGTTCCTTTAATCGTTGGTATGCATTCTCAAATTTCTCAGGTATAACGCGTACTCCACTTGCACTCGTCATAAAATTTACATCCCCTGTCCAGCGGGGCACAATGTGCACATGAATATGTTCATCAATACCTGCTCCAGCCGCTTTACCTATATTCATCCCGATATTTAACCCATCAGGATGATAATATTTATGAATGATGCCTGTTGTTTTCTGCACAAGTTCAAAAAGGTCATTTCTTTCAGATTCCTCCAAACTCAACAGGTTGGATGTGTGACGCCTGGGAACAACCATCAGATGTCCATTATTATATGGATACAAATTCATTATCACAAAGGAATAATCACTTCTGTACAGGATCAAATGCATTTCATCTTCGGCTTCTGGATGTTCAAGACAGAATATACAGCCTTCTTCCTTCTGTGAGTTTATATAATCCATTCGCCATGGTGAATATAATATATCAGTCATTTTCCTGATTCTTCTCCATTATTTTCAATTCTTGCTCTAGCTCTTTCAATTGCTCAGGAGAATTCACTCCACTTGCCTCCACATTGTCAGTGAGGGTCACTGTAGAAATGTGTTTTCCTGTGTCTTTCAATATTTCCAGAGTATCAGTTAAATAATACTCCCCCTGGCTATTATCATTCTTTAGTTGTGATATGCTCCACAATAGATCAAGAGAATTATAACAATATATCCCGGTATTTATCTCTTTCACTTTGCGTTCATCATAAGTAGCATCTTTATGTTCTACAATTTTTGTAAAATCACCTGTTTCATCTCTTAGTATTCTTCCATACTGCAAAGGATCATCCATAATAGCAGTAAGTACCGTGCAGGCTGATTTTTCCCGCTGATGCACTTCATACATCTTCTGTAAAGTAGCTGATGTTAATAATGGCACATCCCCATAAAGTATGAAGATCAGACCTTCAAAATCCTGAATTTGATCTCGGCAAACCATGATCGCATGCCCTGTACCATTTTGAGGATCCTGAATTGCAAATCTGATGCGTTCATCCTCTGGGACCACTGCCTTTACTACTTCTTTTTTATAACCAATCACAACTATTATGCGTTCACTTTCCATTTCCTTAGCAGTATTGATCACGCGATTGATCATGGGCACTCCATCAATCTCAAATACCACTTTGGGAAGATCGCTGCGCATTCTTGTACCTTTTCCTGCTGCCAGAATTATTGCTGCTGTTCTCATTTTACTTCTCGCTTTCTAATTTATTATATATTTCCTGAATGCTTTCACCTAAAACAGGGTGAATAAACTCAGGTGCCAGTTCAAGCATTGATTCCAAAACGAATTTCCGATTATGAAGATCTGCATGAGGTATTATCAGCTCATTCGTATCGATCACCTGACCTTCATAAAACAAAATATCGATATCTATTGTGCGAGGTCCCCATTTTCTGGTTCTCATTCTACCCGATTCAATCTCCACTTTCCGGCATACTCCTAATACATCATTTGCAGAAAGTTCAGTTTCAATCAAAATCACCTGATTCAAAAAATCTGCCTGATCAGTAATGCCGTAAGGAACTGTTTCCAATATTTCACTCTCTTTCAATATTTTAATATTAGCATGGGTTTTCAGCATATCCTTTGCTTTTGTCAGATATCCTTTACGATCTCCCATATTGCTGCCCAAACCTACATATACTTTCATCGTTTCCTGTGCATGACAATTTCTGCTGAATCCAGTGAACCATTGATAGGAACAGATGGTTTTATTATTTTGATCTCAGAAAATATGATATTCTCAAAACTGCCCATAACCGTATCTAAAACCTGGTTTGCACAATTCTCCATCAAATGATAGGAATGCTTTTCCATCACATCTTTGATCAGATCAAATACCCTAGTATAATCTATGGTATCTTCTATATTACGAATATTGACATCATTATAACTGTCAGTTTCCAATTCAAAATCAACTATGTAACGCTGTCCCAGCTTACGCTCTTCCGGCTGAGTGCCGTGATAACCGTAAAACACCATCTTATTCAGGCGTATCTTCATCAGAAATCTCCTGTTGATATTCTTCTTCTGATACTCTCTCAAGTATCTCAAAACGAAGTTTCTTACTCCATTTCTTATCTATTGCATAGATGATCAATCCACTTAATCCTAATGATAATACTGATCCCAGTATGGAAACGTTCTCTGAACTCACAAATAGATACTTGAAAATCAGATAAACCAATATCATCATAATAACTGGTAATAAAAATACAATAAATGACGACATTATTCTTAAGGCGGGGGAGATGAATATCTTCACCTTGTCTCCTACCTGTAATCTAAGATCAGTATCTATCCAGTGACTGCTTGTATTTTCACCAACCTGGCATATACCATGCACTGCACAACTGGCACAACTATCCGATTCGGGTAATTTCACCAGGACTCTACGATCTTTCACTTCTGAGACTATTGCTATATCTTCTATTATTTGCATTATTTCTTTTCCATTTCTTCTATTGTCTTAGTAGTTGAATAACCTTTAATAAAATCAAGACTGAGTACTTCACCACCACTTTGTAGCACTATATCACTTCCCACAATATCTTCCGGTTTCCAGTCACCACCTTTCACCAGAATATCAGGTTTTACAGTATTGATCAATTTATAAGGAGTATCCTCAGTAAAAATCACTACGTGATCTACATCCTGAAGTGCTGATAAGACTATGGCCCGGTCTATCTCGCTGTTCACAGGTCTATTAACTCCCTTCAGTCTTCTCACACTATCATCATTATTAAGTCCCACTATCAAGACATCTCCCAGTTCCCTGGCAGCTTGCAGATATTGCACATGACCTCGATGAAGGATATCAAAGCAGCCATTTGTGAAGACGGCTTTCTTATCATCAGATACCAATTCTTCTCGAATTGCAGAAATTTCACGCCAGGTTCTTAATTTGTTTCTCATAATGACTGACTACTAAAATCCCAGTTCTTAAATTCTATTCCCTTGATAACTTCTTTTTCCAGCTTTACGGGATATTCTCCACTAAAGCAGGCAAAACAATGATTCTCAGGATCAGGAACAACCTTCTGTATCATATCCATATCCATATACATCAGAGAATCCACTTCCAGGTAATTTACAATTTCCTGATGAGTTTTATTATGGGCGATCAATTCTTTCTGGGTAGGAGTATCAATCCCATAGAAACAGGAGTAGCGCACAGGAGGAGAACCGATTCTGAGATGAACTTCCTTAGCCCCCTTTTTCCTCACTAATTTCACTATTTTACGTAAAGTAGTGCCACGCACTATTGAGTCATCCACCAGTACTACAATTTTGTCTTGAAAGAAATTAGGGAGAGGGTTAAATTTCTGATATACACTC
>JAVCDJ010000113.1 GCA_030765845.1 Candidatus Stygibacter australis | reverse complement strand
TTTGATTTAAGTATAAATTTTATGGGAAGGTAATTTTATGGATATAAATTTGATCAATTTTGTCGGTTACTTTATCATTTATCTCTTTATAGGATTTGTCTTTTTCTATTTTTTCCTGTTTAAAAAACCTGGTTCAAATATTGTTGGGACTATTTGTTTGATAATTGTAATTTTCAGTCTTGCTATAGGCTTTATATCCGCAATATATCTGGGTATACTGAATTTATTTATGCTGGTACTGGGATTCTGGTTTGCCTATATAATTACGAAAATGAACTATGATGACAAGCAGGAAGAAGAAAGGCGGAAAATTTCTCAACAACGGTTATATCAGAAGAAATTGACCAGGAAACATCTCGAAAAAAAAACAGAATAAGCCATTATCTGGCTTATCCTGTGTAATTTGTTTAATATTTTATAATCCTGCTTTACGTATCAGGTCTTCCATTCTATCAGTTTTTTCCCAGGTAAAATCAGCAAGTTCTCTGCCAAAATGCCCATAAGCTGCTGTTTGTTTATAGATAGGTCTTCTTAATTTCAAATAATCAATTATGCTTTTGGGTCTTAAGTCAAATAGCTCATCGACTATCTTTGCCAGTCTCAAATCGTCTAACTTACCTGTGCCAAGAGTATTTATCAAAAGAGATACCGGCTGGGCAACTCCAATGGCATAGGCAATTTCGATCTCGCATTCTGTGGCAAGTCCGGCAGCAACAATATTTTTGGCAATATGACGAGCCATATATGAAGCACTGCGATCAACTTTTGTTGGGTCTTTTCCCGAGAATGCCCCTCCCCCATGACTGCCTTTGCCACCATAAGTATCTACAATGATCTTGCGTCCCGTGAGACCAGTGTCGGCCTGAGGACCGCCAATTTCAAATCGTCCGGTTGGATTGGTATAAATTATGGTATTATCAGATAAATACTTAGCTGGGATAACCGGTTTAATGACGTTTTCAATCAAGTCAGCACGTAATTTCTTTTGATCAGCATGAGGCATGTGCTGAGTAGAGATCACAATTGAGTCACAGATATATGGTTTATTATCACGGTATTCAATGGTTACCTGTGTTTTGCCATCAGGTCTCAGATAATCAATGATATTCTCTTTACGAACAAGAGCCAGCCTTTGTGCCAGTTTATGGGCAAATGATATGGGCATAGGCATCAGTGATTTTGTTTCATTACAGGCAAAGCCAAACATCATACCCTGATCTCCAGCTCCCTGTTCATGTCCCTCACTTTCATCAACACCAATCTTGATATCTTCTGATTGAGGATCAATGCTGGTTATTATCCCACATGATCTATAACCAATCCCGGAATCTGCATCATCATATCCTATCTCTTTCAGGGTTTCGCGAACTATGGTGGGAATTTCCACATAACAATCAGTAGTTATCTCACCAGCGACCATCACTAAACCCGTAGTAAGAAAGGTTTCGCAGGCTACTCTGCTCATGGGATCGCCTTGCAGAATCACATCCAGAATGGCATCTGATATTTGATCAGCAACCTTATCCGGATGACCTTCAGTAACTGATTCTGAAGTAAATAGCTTTCTAAATTTCATTTTAATATCTCCTGATAATTTATTTTTTTAATAATTGAAATATATATGGCAAGGCAATTTATAAAATAATACTGAGAAATTATCTGACTCACAAGGTCAACACCATCAGCAAAAATACTTTCAGAACCTTTTTCTAAATTAGAAGATGATTCAGTTGGGTACATTTTTTCCAGGAAAATCTGTTGTCCTACTGCTGAATTTATACCTGACCAATTTTCCAGTTTATTCTGCCAGTATTGGCAGATGATCTCAAAATCCGGTTGAGTTGAGGTAATCTGCCAATTATCAGCTTCAGCCAATCGAGCAGCCCAGATTTTAGCGAAGTTTCTCTTATAGGGCTGTCTCCAGGCAAGCACTCCAGCCTTTTGCATTCCCACAGCAACAATTTTGTTGATAATATTGCTCTTATCAATCCCAGATAATTCATCCAGAAAACCACTGATAAAACCCAAAAATATACCAAGACCTTCATTTGAAGGGATTTGGGGAAAGGAATAACAGATGGTATTTTGATATTTATGAAGCAGTTCTTTTCCTGTAAGATATATTATACTATCATCATTAGGCACTTTCTTAAGCTTTTGATGAAAATCAGGAATTATTAATAAGCCATCCTTACTATCCCAGATATTAGGGATTTCATCTAATTTGTTAATAGGAATAATATCTCCATAAATGTGATTTATCAATTGGATAAGCAGTTTATTTTCAATACCAGATTGCCAGATGAATATTTTCTCTGGATGTCTGGAATATTTCTTTATTCCGGAAGTGAGATTTCGAGCCTGAAGCACTTGCTCAGGAAAATGGATAGCCTGATGATAAGCTGCTTCCCAGCCCAGTTCTTTTAATTGCTCATCATTATCTAATATAGATTCAAATTTCTGCACACTCTTAACCTCTACCTATAATAATGAGACGGCATATTTTTCACACTCTTTTGTGTCAAGCTGGAGAATTTTCTTTTTGATCTCATTATAATTAGCAGGAGAGGTGGATAATTCATCTACACCTAATCCCAAAAGCAGACTGGTAAATTGCTCCTGAGAAGCCATTTCCCCGCAAACTGCCACTTTGATGCCTGCTTCATGGGCTGATTGACATACTTTTTGAATTAAATACAATACTGATGGATCCATTTCATTATAATATTCCGCTACAAGATCATTATTTCTATCCACAGCAAGCGTGTATTGCACCAGATCATTTGTGCCAATACTCAAAAAATCACATTTAGCAGCTATCTCTTTTGCCCGCAAAGCTGCTGAAGGGACTTCAATCATAGTACCAATTTCAATTTCACGTTGATACTCTATTTTATCAGCTTCCAATTCCTTCTGACATTCAAGTATAATATTCCTTGCTGAATCAATCTCAGATACACTAGAAACCATAGGAAACATGATCTTGATCTTGCCATGCACTGCTGCCCTCAGAATCGCTCGCAATTGTACTTTGAACAAATCTAAATACTTGAATGACAGCCGTATTCCTCTGAGTCCAAGATTGGGGTTCATTTCAACTTCTTTCAAGCTCCTGGCAATTTTATCCCCTCCCAGATCAATAGTTCTGATGATCACGGGCTTGGGAGATAATTTTTCTGCGACTTCTTTATATATCTGAAATTGTTCTTCTTCGTCAGGAAGCTCCTGCCTGTCCAGATATAAAAATTCAGTGCGAAATAAGCCAATTCCTTCTATTTTCATTCTTTCCAGTGCAGCTATTTCTTCCGGTATTTCAATATTGCAAAACAAGGGTATTTTTTTCCCATCTTTTGTGACCGATTCTTTATCAGCAAGTAAAGCTAATTCCTGGTTCTTAAGATTGATCTCAGTCAAATCCTTTTGATATTTATCTTTCTCTTTTCTGGATGGAGATACAATTACGATTCCCGCTTTGCCATCCACAATTACTTCTTGAGGACATATATCACATTCAGCATCATCTAAACCCATAACCATTGGAATTATAAGTGATCGGGCAAGTATTGCAGAATGAGATTTCCTGCTACCGTGAATGGATATTAATCCTGCTACATGATTTTTATATGCTTCCAGCACCTGGGAAGGTGTGATTTCCTGGGCGACCAGAATACTGCCAGTCCAGTTCTCATGCTCTGACTCTGTTTTATATAATTTCTTTAAAAGACGGCTTGTGACGTCTTGATAATCTATTATCCTGGCAGAAAAATATTCATCTTCAATTTCAGAAAATTGCTCTTTAATTGCTTGAAGATTAAGATCCAATGCCTTCTCCAGCGTAACAAGTTCATCTTGTAGTATCTTTTTTATATTGTTGATCATTTCCGGATCTTCTAAAATCATCTTATGCGTATCAAGAATATCCCGCTGGTTCTTATTTCCTGTAAGTTCACGGGATATATAGTTCAACTCAGCAATTGTTACTATAATAACATTTTCCAGTCTTTTCAGTTCTCGAGTTATATCTTCTTTGGTAATCTGATAATTGATTATATTAAACTTGTAATCAACACATATCGATTTACCAATGGCAATTCCATTTGATACTGCCACACCGATCATTTTCATTTTGATACCTCTTCAAAACCGGTTGCAAAAAGCTTCTCAATCTCTTCTATCAGTTCGTTTTCATCAATACCATCAGCAATTAATTCTAATTCTGTACCATAGGCAGCAGCCAGGGTCAAAACTCCAAGTAAGCTCTTGCCGTTTACTTCAATTTCATCTTTACGTATCTTAAGTACTGATCTGTATTGAGTTGCCTTTTTTACCAGAAGAGTTGATGGACGAGCATGCAGCCCATATTCATTTGTTACTTTAATCCTTTTTACTACCAATATTATTCTCCAATTCTTTGTTAGCCTGCGAGGCTTGCATAATTGATTTATTTAATTTGCGTGTATATTCTTCTGCTGCATTATATCCAAATGATCTCAAACTGTGGTTCATGGCAATCACTTCCATGATCACTGATAAATTTTTACCTGATGTTACTGGTAGGTAGATAATTGGTAATTTTATCCCCATAATCTCTGTCATTTCGTCCTGCAGACCAAGTCTCTGATAGCTTTCCATATCATCCCATTTCATCAATTCTACCTGAATATCAACTTCCTTGGTCTTGCGAACTCCATGGATACCATACATCTTCTCAATATCTACCAGTCCTATTCCTCTGATTTCCATGGTATATAGATTCTCAAAGCGTGGCATACCGACTAACCTGCCATCAAGAGACCGCAAAGTAACCAGATCATCACAAACCATGCGATGGCCACGGTCAACCAGATCAAGAGCACATTCGCTTTTACCTATTCCACTTGCACCTGAAATCAGCATTCCCACACCAAATACTTCCACCAGGACTCCATGAATCGATATCTGCTCAGCAAATGTCTTATCTAAATGCTTCAGCATATCATTATAGAAGCGATTTGTACTTAAATGGGTAATAAATACCGGTATCTGATATTCATCTGCCAAAAACGTTAATGCTCTTGGAGCAGATAAGCCCTTTGTAACTACTATACAAGGTATATCATAAACCAGCATCTCTCGGAGTCTGGCAAATAGCTCATTTTCCTCAAGACTCTGCAAATAACTGATCTCCGTTTCTCCCAATATCTGTACACGATCCGCTGAAAACCTGTCATAGTAGCCAGTAAGTGCTAAGCCAGGGCGATTAAGGAATGGTGTTTTAATAGATTTGCTTAAAGTCTTCTCATGAGTTAGAAGACTTAGTTTAAAATCCTGTTTCTTGTCATTATAGAACTTTTTTAAGGGATATTCAATTCTTTGTTTCATATTTTTTCCAATATAATGGGGGTTCCACTATAGAACCCCCAATCTTGTTCATTTATCGCGCAGTGGCAAACAGTTTATAATGCAAGTCATCCTTGCGGACCAGTACTGATAATCTGTCAGTTGCCACATCCCTGAAAATGAGAAAGAATTCCTCTTCCACTTCTATTTTATCTATCGCCTCATTTAAAGACATGGTATCGGGAGGTATGCGCTTGACCTTTACTCTCCGTCGGTCTCCCGCTTTCTCGATTAGATCCGTGTAAACAAATTGGGTATCTGCTTTCAAGCTCTTCTTTTGATGATCTGTCCACTTGTCCTTCAATTTTTTGATCTGTGATTCCATCTTATCGATCGCCATATCCACCGCCAGATACATATCCTTGTCGGCAGATTCAGATCGAAAATCATGACGCGGTACATGAAGTATCATTTCCACTTTGCTTAAGCCATTCTCAAGTACCAAAATGAAATGTACATTCATAATGTGGTCAAAATAACGATCTAATCTCTCTGCGTTAGATTCGATGTGTTCCCGAATCGCATTTGTCAGATCAAAGTGACGAGCAGTAATTGTAATTTGCATAATTTACTCCTTCTGTCATTTTTTTTGCTGCTTAATTTATCAACTATTTTCCAACAACCTCCTTCAATATTAATATAACTACTTTTCTTCTATGAGCATATTTTTATTGAAATAGCTTACATTTTATGGATAGCCAAACCCTCACTATCCTCCAGAGCTTCACCAACCGCTTCTGATAAAGTGGGATGAGCAAAAACCAGACTTCTCAATTTTCTAATATCAGTTCCCAGATTGATCATAATACTGCCCTCAGCAATCAATTCCACTGCTTCTGGCCCTATAATATGCATTCCCCTTAACAATCCGGTTTTCTTTTCTATAATAACTTTCACAAAACCTTCTGAATGACCAGAGGCAAGAGCTTTCCCATTAGCAGAAAACATAAATTTGCCTGTTTCAATCTCATCGTATTTCTCTTTTGCCTGCTCTTCTGTAAGTCCCACGGAGCCAATACTGGGACTGGTAAATGTACAGCGTGGAATATCAGTATAATTCAATGAAAAAGGTTCATCACCCTCTCCACGCAATTCCCGCCTTAGCACTTCTGCAACCAGCATAGCTTGTTTGCTGGCTGTATGTGCCAGCATCAATTTCCCAGTCAGATCACCTATGGCAAATATCCGGTCATTATTAGTACGCATTTCAGGGTCAACAGTTACAAATCCTCGGTCTTTTTTCAGCCCAAAACCATTGAATTTTATTTCGCAGATTGGTTCCCTGCCAATACTCATCAACACTTTTTCAGCTTCAAGCTCTTTGCCATTTGATAAATGCAGAACCACACTTTCCTTCTGTCTTTCAATCTTGGTTACTTTGGTTTTTGTGTATATTTTTATTTTACGTTTTTTCATCAACATTTGAAGTCGTTTACTGATCTCTTTATCTTCCATAGACACCAGGTCAGGAAGAAATTCTATAATACTTACTTTTACTCCTAACTGCTGATAAATGCTGGCAAATTCACAACCTATCACTCCCCCGCCTATCACTGCCAGACTCTCTGGCAGCTTGGGTAGACTTAATATATCCCGCGAAGATAATACCTGCTCTCCATCAAATTTGAGATTACCTATCTCTTTGGGCTTTGAACCCGTTGCCAGGATTATATAATCACTTCTATATTCAGATTCTCTGGTTTTTATAATAAACCCGTCAGATCCGCTCTTTATTTCGATTACTTCTTCTTCTAATAATGGTATCTCTCTTCGTTTATATAGATATTCAATCCCGGAGACAAGCTTCTCAACCACTTCATCTTTACGGTTCATAGCTGCCTGATAATCTACTTTTGTCTCTGATAAAAATATGCCTGACTGCTCATGGTCTTTAATTTCCTGATATAGATCAGCTATTTTAACCAGTGCTTTCGTGGGAATGCAACCCCAATTCAAACACACTCCACCAAGCCTTGATTTTTCAAATACTACAGCACTTATCCCATATTGCTGCAATCTTATCCCGGCAGTATATCCCCCAGGACCACCACCAATTACAGCTACCTCAAATTTCTTCACTCTTTTCTCCTTAAATGACTATTTAGTATTCCCATACGTTTACGATATTTTGCAACTACTCTCCGTGATACCGTCAAACCTTCATCATGGAGCTTTTCAGCCAGATCAAGATCACTGATGGGATTTTTAGGATCCTCATTAT
This sequence comes from Candidatus Stygibacter australis, assembly GCA_030765845.1. NCBI lineage: Bacteria > Pseudomonadati > Candidatus Cloacimonadota > Cloacimonadia (SeqCode) > Cloacimonadales (SeqCode) > Candidatus Stygibacter > Candidatus Stygibacter australis. The sequence continues at coordinate 41,626 of JAVCDJ010000113.1, read as the reverse complement.
CAATATATTCCTTAATTCGCACTTCCACACTTTGACGTGAAACCGAATTATAATTTTCGTCCTTGCCTGCTTTGCTAGTAAAAAAATCTTTCAGGCACATCATCCCAAAAGGTGTTTCTGCATATTTACTGCGTACAACTCTTGAAATAGTTGATTCATTCACACCCAGTTCATTGGCTATCACTGAATATGTTAAGGGGCGCAAAGTTCCATTTTCTTCATAAAAGAATTCCGGTTGATGTTTGATTATTGCTCGAACTACATTCTCCAGGGTTCTCCCTCTCAAATACACGCTTTTCATAATGAACTTGGCAGCATTGATCTTATCTCTTACAAATTCCAAAGCCTTGCGATCCTCTTTAACCATGTTCAATACATTAAGATAATTTCTGCTCAGATGTACTCTAGGAAATGAATAATCATTAGAGATTATCTCAAACCTGTCCCCTATCCTTTTTATTACTACATCAGGCGTCACATAATCAGTATTCGCTGGCAATATCCGTAATCCCGGTTTAGGATCAAGATGAGAGATCATTTCTTTCCAATTGAGTACTGTTCTTTCCATCACTCCGTATTTAACACTTATCTTACGGTATCTCTTATGTATCAGATCATCAAAATCCTCTGCCAACAATTGATACAACACATCATAATACTCATCTTCTTTATCTAATTGAACCTGCAGGCACTCAGTGATATTTCTTGCTGTTATTCCTTTCGGCTGCAGGTTTAAAACCATTTCATGTATTTCATCTGCCCGTTCATAAGTTATTCCGTATTCTGCTGCCAGTTCATAAATATCTATCCCTTCCGGCAGATATCCATGAGCATTGACGCTCTCTATCAATTCTTCTGTATATTCTAATTCCAGATCATTAAAAGTTAAATATTGTAACTGATCCAGATATTTGTCTTTCTCATTAGATTGGGTGATCATATTTCTATTTGATTCATATCTTTTCTCAAAATCAAGATCTTCATCATTTCGAAGTTTATTCTGCTGATCACCGTTATATTCCTGCCAGGAATCAAGTACTTCACTCAATTCACGGGTTTCTTCCATTAATTCCCGTATCTCTTGATCTTCAGCACTTTCCTCTTTAACCTCAGGTTTCTCCTCTACACTTTCTTCCCTGTTATTCTCAGCTTCCTCTTCTGGATCTTCTTCCACAAGTTCAAGCATGGGATTCTTTTGCAATTCTTGAAGTAGAAATGTCTCCAATTCTATTATCGGTGCTGCAAGTATCTCCAAAGACTGCAACATCTTAGGCTTGATAAGAAGCTGCTGGGTCTGCTTCTGATGCAGATTATGATGTAAACCTATTTTACTCATGTCTCTTGCACAAAGGGATTGATAAATTTTTCTCCCAAATACACCTTTCTCGCCTGATCGTCATTTACTAATTCCTGAGATGTCCCAGAAAAAAGTATCTCACCATGATAAATAATATACGCCCTCTCAGTTATTTTTAATGTCTCCAATACATTATGATCAGTAATAAAAACTCCAATATTCATATCTTTCAATTTTCGGATAATATCTTGAATATCTGCCACTGCCAAAGGGTCTACTCCTGCAAAGGGTTCGTCCATCAGCATAAATGAAGGGGATGTTACCAGTGATCGCGTGATCTCAAGTTTGCGCCGTTCTCCGCCTGATAAAGTAAAGGCTTTCTGTTTAGCCAGTCGCGCCAGATCAAGCTCTTCCAGATGCCTTTCCAGTCGCTCTTTACGTTCCTTCTTATTAATTGGTAAAGTCTCCAGAATCGCCATTATATTCTGCTCAACCGTCAATTTATGAAATATCGATGGATCCTGAGCAAGATAACCAATTCCTAATTGTGCCCGTTTATACATAGGTAATCTTGAGATATCCTTATCATTGAACTGCACAATTCCTGAATTAGCCTTTATCAAGCCAAGGATCATGTAGAAAGTAGTTGATTTTCCTGCTCCATTGGGTCCCAGAATTCCTACAACTTCACCCTGGTCAATGGATATGCTAACCTTGTTTACAACCCTTCTTTTTCCATATATCTTTACTAAATCTTCTGTTTTTATTCTGTTCATTATGTTTATAGATTATTACTTTTCGGTTTATTTGTCAATTTTTTTTTTAGGTTTGGCTACTAAATTGCTTAGTTAATTTTTTATTCTCCCTCAAAGGTGTATTTTCCCTGGATACTTTTGCTCAAACCTATTCGCTCTATATATCCTTCTTCATTCATATACATTATCAGCTTTTCGGCACTTGCCTCATTACGTAAGTACTTTTGCCTCCGGATGATATCTGGCTGCTGTACATAATAACTATCTACTGATCTATATGCTCTGCTTTCTTTGATCACGCCATTTTCAAATATAAACTCCATCTCTTCTGACGTTACCCAATTTTCTTTTGCTTCAAATTCTCTCACTTTATAATCTACTCTGCAGGAATCACTCATCAGAGCCTGATGAAGTTTGTTCTCTCTAAAATATAAAGTAACTTCCGATGCCTTAGCATCAAATTGTTCTGAAAAAAGTTTCGGTTGACCGCGATAGGTCGCTTTTTCCTCCTCAGAATAATAGATCAAAAAATCACTGGTCAGTAAATAATCTGGCATTTCAGTTTCAACTTCAAATATGGCTACTATCTTTTTATAATCATCATAATACTCGATTCTTTCTGCTTTGATCAATATACTGTCTGATTTGGACATCTGTAATTCAGGTTCTTCCTTTAAATATCCAAATCCTTTATCTACATTATATGTCATATATCCACATTCACCGCTTACATTTTCACGTGAATCATATACTGACACATTTTCCCAGGCTTCAAAATTCTTGCTCTCCCGTAAATATTCTACTCTTTCAGCATTAAATGTACGCCACGTACTGTCCTGATGAGTTTCATTAAATATCACGTCTTCATCCAAATCAAGCTTTTCCTGAAGTCTGAAATAACTCACCCGTTGCGCCTTAAGACTCAATGTATCTTCATAAACTTTCACATTCCCAGTCATCCTCACTATCTTTTCCCGCTCATAAAGAAACGCCTTGTCTGCAAAAAATTCTGTGTCGCCATAAAAAAAATGTACTTCACCTGTCAATTCGCTGATATAGGCTCCATCAACTTTATTCGCCCTTAAACTATCTGCATGGATAAGCCGGTAAGGTCGCAATTCTGCCTTTCCCTCTCCCCTCAAGCCTGCCATCAGGCAAAATATCATCACCGTCAATATTACCGGAATATTCCTATTTACCATTCAACTGTTCCGCTTTTTACAGTACCTTCTGCAGATACTTTGATGATCTCGATATCATTCAATTCCAGATCTGTTAGCATTCTCTCACCCCAAAGTGTATCATCGCCCCGCATTAGTTTAACGCCTTCTTCTGCCCGTACTTTATCACTATCTCTATTCCACACCAGTCGAGGCGCTTCCAGCCTGCCATTTTCACTAATAACCACCACATCACCAATACAGGTCACTTCATTACGGGTTTCATTAATTATTGCATTATTACAGGTTAAAGTAGATTTCAAGCTTCCATCTTCATTGAAATTCTGTAGATATAAACTATCAATGAAAGTCTCTTTTCGCTTATAATATCTGTCTATATGCCTGGCATGCATCTCCATGCTGATAGTTTCGCCATCCATTGTGATAACTCTCACGCTGTCGCTTTGCTCATCAGGTATGTTCTTGTCTCCTGATTTCATCTCTTCTTTGAGATCATCCTCACAACCTCCAAGTAGAAATATCAGCAAACTAATTATCAGTACTTTCAAGATTATTGATGAGCTTTTTAAGTACATCCTGAAATCTCCCCTGCTGCTTTAAAATATGCTCTACAAATTCGCGGATAGCTCCTCTGCCACCTTTTCGACGGCACACATAATTGACTGTTTCCTTAAAATCATCAAATGCATCTGCCGGACAAGAAGTGAGTGCTGCATGCTTCATCACGGGATAATCATTCCAATCATCTCCCATATATGCCACGTTTTCCCAGGTATATCCCAGCTCTGCCATAATTTCTTCTGCAACCGGCAATTTCCGCCAAACTCCTTGATATACGTAATCAAAATTTAAATCCTGGCAGCGTTGTGAAACAACATTTGACTTTCTACCCGTGATCATCGCTACCTTTATCTCAGCAAATTTTAGCAGCTTTATTCCCATCCCGTCTTTGGCACAGAAATTCTTTGATTCCACTCGATGATCATCATAAGTGATCCTGCCGTCAGAAAAAACCCCATCACAATCAAGTATCAATAATTTTATCTTTTTATAGTCCACTTCCCCACCTTATCTGCATTTATTTAAGCATTCATCAAGCAGCCTGCCCATTGCCTTCAAAGGCAACATTGATCCTGCATCACTTAGTGCCTTTGCCGGATCAGGATGCGTCTCTATAAATAATCCCTTCACCATGCCAGTCGCGATCGCTGCTTTCGCCATCATCTCAGCATATTGTGGTGTTCCGCCACTCTTTTTACCTTCGCTGGGACGCTGCAAACTATGCGTCACATCATAAATTACTGGATAACCGGTCTCATGCATCACGGCAAATGACCTGAAATCCACCACTAAATTATGATACCCAAAGCTGCTGCCACGCTCAGTCAAAAATATCTGCTCATTACCTGTTGAAACAACTTTCTCTGCTGCCAGTTTCATATCTTCCGGTGCCATAAACTGACCTTTCTTGATATTAACTATTCTACCACTTTTTCCCGCTGCTCGTAATAGATCTGTTTGACGACTCAAAAATGCCGGTATCTGTAAAATATCTGCAACTTCTCCCACTGCTTCTATTTCACTGCACTCATGTATATCTGTCAAGATCGGTAATCCGAATTCTTCTTTCACTTTCGCCAGCATTTGCATCCCTCGTTCCAGTCCCGGTCCTGTATATGAATCCACACTAGTTCTATTAGCTTTTTTCCAGGAAGATTTAAATATCAGGATCAAATCTCTTTCTGCTGCTATCTGCATAAGTTCCGCTGCTGTTTCCAGCAGCATTTTTTCACTCTCGATCACACAAGGTCCGGCTATCAAAAAAAACTGGTCTGTAGCACTTATTCGCTCAAATAACTCCTTGAACATTTAACCCTCACTTATCAAGCAATATTATTTCTTCTTGTACTTATATTTTTTTTTCTTGTCATTTTGGCAACTGCTTTTTTTCTCTCCTCAATATGAAAAATAAAGATTTGATCACTTTGATCGTTGCTGGAATGCTGGTTTTGATCAGTTTTCCGGTAATTGCTCAGGTTAATAAAGACCAGATTGCCAGGCTGCACTTTGATGGCGGTGGTGACTGGTATAATGACCCAGATATGATCCCTAATATTGTTGAAGTACTAAATCGTGAACTTCACACTGATTTTGCTACGGAAGAGGCTGTTGTGACTCCTGGTGAATCAAAGCTTTTTGATTTCCCTTTTGCTATCATGACTGGTCATGGTAATATAACTTTTTCTGAAAATGATGCTCAAAATCTTCGCACCTGGCTGCTGCGCGGTGGAACGCTTTATGCCGATGATGATTATGGTATGGATGAATCTTTCAGACGAGAGATAAAAAAAGTTTTCCCGGAAAAAGAGCTGATGGAACTGCCTCCGGAGCACGATATTTTTCATTGCTACTATGATCTAAATGGCACTCCTAAAATTCACAAACATGATGATAAAAGACCCCAGACATTTGCTATTTATAATGAATCGGGTAGGATCATGGTGCTATACACTTATGAAACTAATATCTCTGATGGATGGTCAAATGCTCATGATGACCCGGAAAATATCCGTCGGAAGTCCTTTCAAATGGGTGTAAATATCTTCTACTATATCCTCACAAAAGGTTAATGAAATGACACTATTCACTTTCCCTGTATCTGGGTCGGTCTCAAGTCAATCTGCTGAGTACAGCATCTTAACTCGACACTTAGATTCGATTCGCTGTTCACTATTCACTGTTCACTATTCACTGGAAAACAAATGAGAACTATTTTTGTCTCTGATGCGCATATAAAATTTAACGAAAATCAGGAAGATATCCAAAGACGGAAAAGATTCCTTGATTTCCTCCATTCGCTCAAAGGTAATACAGAGCTATTAGTGCTAAATGGTGATATTTTTGATTTATGGCTTGCCTGGAAACATGTGATCATCAAAGAATATTTCTCATTGCTATCTGCTATATCTGAGCTTTCCCAAAACGGTACTCGTATTATTCTCACACCGGGGAATCATGATTTCTGGTATAGCGGTTTTCTCAAAAACCAGCTCAACATTGAAGTTTGCAAAAATAGCTTTATTGAAAGTATTGAAGGGAAGAAATTCTTTGTCGATCATGGTGATAGATATACCAAGAATGATTTCCGCTACCATCTTTTCCGCTCAGTTATCAGGAACAAACTTGTCCAAAAGATCTTCTCACTTCTTCACCCTGATTTTGCCCTTGATATCGGGATTAAGCTATCTCGCTCTAGTCGTAGTAGACGCATCCCTCGCCATAAAAGAGAGATTATGGTCAATTCACTCCAGCAGGCTGCCCAAAAACTGCTTAAATCACATGATTATGACTTTGTTATCTTTTCCCATTCTCATGTCCCGGTTATTTTCTCTGCTGAGCATGGCATCTATGCAAATACTGGTGACTGGGTTACTCATACCTCTTATCTCGAATTCAATAAGGGTATCTTAACCCTGAAAGAATATAAATAAATATACATTTACAAGGAGTTTTTCAATTTATGAAAAAGTATTTTATTCTCATCCTAATTATTATCGCAGGAGGCGTTATGCTCGCAGAAAATCCCGTTGTTAATCTCTCCACAAATATGGGAGATATCACTATCGAACTTTATGCTGATAAAGCACCGATCACGGTAGAAAATTTCCTTACTTACGTAAAAGATGGATTTTATAATGATACGGTTTTCCACCGTGTGATAGCTGGTTTTATGATCCAGGGCGGAGGATTCATTGCCGATGGTACCCAGAAAAAAAACATGGATCCCATCAAAAATGAAGCTGATAATGGCTTGCAAAACCTTGAAGGTACAATTGCCATGGCTCGTACTCAGATAGTTGATTCTGCCACTTCTCAATTTTTTATCAATTGTAAAGATAATAATTTCCTCGATCATGGCTCTCGTGATTTTGGATATTGTGTTTTTGGTAAAGTCATCAAAGGTATGGATGTGGTAAAAAAGATTGAAACCAATCCCACCGGTGCCAAAAAAGGTATGCGTGACTGGCCTCTTGAAGACGTTATCATCCAAAGTGCTCAAATTGTGGAAGCTGAAAAAGAATAATTTCTGATTATATTAAAAGCACACACATGCAATTCATGTGTGGGCTTTTTTTATTCTTCTCCCTAAACCGGATAAAGACTCCCTGCAAAATATTCATCCCGGAACAGGATAAAAACTCCCTGAAAATACCCATCCTGTAACGGGATAAGGACTCTCTGAAATATTCATCCTGGAACAGGATAAAATACCCTGTAAATAAATATCCCGGTACATGATAATTACTCCCAAAAACATCCATCCCGGAACGGGATAAAGACGTATAGCCTCCCGTAAAACTTGTTTCACGAGAGGATCAAAAAGCCCAAAAGCCCACCCCGCCCAACTCGGTGGAGCCAAGTTGGACGGGGATGGGGACACTATCATTATTTCCCTCCGATTACGGAATACCTCTCCGGAGGCTATGCATCTTGATTATCGAAAATCTTCTTCATCTTTCTCATTCATACAAACAAAAGGCATTTCTTATTTGTATCCTTAACGGAATACAAAATAATAACAAATATCCATCCAGTAACTAGACAAAAAAAACTCATTACAGAATCTCGGGATAATTAATTATTTTGTCTATCCTCATCAATATACCAGCTCACGAACCACATAAAAGGCATCATCATTTTATCTATCTTTCGATAGTTTTGGAGTACCATCTATAAAATCCTGCTGTCCAATTTCGTTTGGATTCTGAGGATTCTGCGTTCCAGGCTGCTATTGCCTACGCTTTCTGCTGCTTAAACAACTGGCTCTGCATATTTGTTGCATGATCATAATTAGATCTCAGAAATGTAATTCTGACCCTTTCGTTGATAAAATATCTGTCCTCGATATGATCCACTTTCGCCCAGGATCACATTCGTTTTTGGTGCAAGTCCCCGCTGATACGTTTTTATCCTCTCAAATTCCGGTTCTTCCTTCTGCAAAATCGCAGGTAAGAACTCGCTTTAATAATCAAAATATGCTGCTTTCAAATCTGTTCCCTCATCCAGCACAATGAATATTCTGCGACAATACTCCTCAGTCTCATCACCCCGATAAACTACCGCCTCATATTCACCAGAATCAAAGCACAAAATTTCCTTTCAAGGTGATTTCCGTATAGAAATATTGATTTTGTCTTGACAAATAAAAGTTGTAATGGCGTTATAAACTAAGAGGATGTTTAAATGAAAAAGCTAATAATATTGTTAATATTTATTTATTTCAGTTATCTAATTGCAGATCCCATACCACCGATGGGTGATGGAACAGAATCTAATCCTTTTGAGATCTGCTGTATTGAGAATCTTCTTTGGGTTAGCACTTATGATAATTTCTGGTTACCCGGACTATATTTTGTGCAGACAAATGATATTAATGCCAGTGAGACCAGTTCCTGGAATGAGAGAAGCGGATTTCCTCCCATTGGAGCAACTGGCAGTCATTTTCAAGCTAATTATGATGGACAGGGATACACAATAGATAGTTTATATATCAGCCGTCACCCTGATAATGTAATAGGATTTTTTGCCCGGACAGATTCTGCCTATATCTGCAATCTTGATCTTACAAATCTATATGTGCGAGGTTATGATTATACAGGCGGGTTAGTGGGTATCTGCAATAATTCTGATATCGATGGGGTGACTATTGAAGGCAATGTGCGAGGTCATACGCGAGTGGGAATGCTAACGGGGCACAGTTATAATAGCTTTATTGATAACTGTGATATTACCGGTGACTTGGATGGGTGGCATATTTTGGGAGGAGTAACGGGCTCATTGTTTGGCACAATATTTAATTGTAATGTAGATGTGACAATTGATGGTGTTGATACTGTTGGAGGAATTGCCGGCACTATAGGTCAATCTGTACTTTATAATTGTGTGGCAAATTCCCAGATTGATGTTTATGAATCTGCTGGTGGGATTGCTTATAGATTCTCAAGCTCTGAGATTTATGATTGCTATGCAGAATTTTCCATTGAGGCTTCGAGTAATTATGCCGGGTTAGCTGCGGATATATATCTTTCCAGTGTGATCAATACCTATTATAATTATGAAACTTCGGTATTTAATGATGAACACACCGTAACCTATGGAGCATTAACTAATGATCTTTTTGATGACTGGCTGGCTAATGACATGGCTTTGGAAATAGATGATTATCTGGACTTATATTCCGATGATATTTATAAAATTAATGATGAGGAAGATTTAACATGTTTATTATCCTTTGGAGAAGATGAGCAAAATTTCATTTTGATGGCAGATCTTGATATTTCAGAAATGTCCAATTTCTATATACCTGCCTTCAATGGTAATTTTGATGGTAATGGACACAGCATTTCCGGCTTAAATATCACTCATTCACAGTTAGATAGGACAGGTCTATTTGGTTATATTGATAGTGGAAATGTGAGTGATCTGCAGCTTATAGGCGTTAATATTACGTGTCATAGAAATACTGGGGGATTAGCAGGAGAAGGCAATTATGCAAATATTTCAAACTGCTCTGTGAATGGGATAGTGCAGGGTGACGTATTCACGGGTGGAATAATAGGATTAGCGAAACATTCTAATATAGCTAATTGCATTTTCACAGGAGAAATTACAGGAAACATAGATGTGGGAGGAATTGCCGGAAGGAGCGAATATTCAGCAATGGAATTAGATTATGTGACCGGGCAGATCAATGCCAGCGATTATGCTGGAGGTATAGTGGGATATTGCACTGACTCAGACCTTACAGAGAGCTTTGCCCAGATTGAAATTTCAGGGGATTCAAATACTGGGGGGTTAGCTGGAGGTTTTCACCATGGGACTTTAGAAAATTGTTATGTCCTGGGAAGTGTATTAGGAGAAAGTGTTACTGGAGGGTTAATCGGTAGAAGCTTTAGCTCTGCTGTCTCATTCTGTTACGCAAGAACAGAAATGGAAATTGCTATATATACTGGTGGATTGATTGGATATAATACTTCTGATATAACTGCCTGCATCTGGGATAATGAGTTATCTGGATGTGATGATTTTATTGGCTATCAAATTAGCGGTAATATCTCCGATCTGGTTGCTGCTGATAGTTTGATGATGCAGGATATTACTCTTTATACTGACCTTGGCTGGGATTTTGAAGGTGAAAGTATTATTGGTATTGAAGATTACTGGTCTATTGACGTCGAGATCAATAGTGGTTTCCCCTATCTCACAGATTTGTTGCCGCCAGTAAGTCACAATGATGCCATTATGCCAGTAGGCGATATAATAACTGAATTGAAGGCAAGTCCCAATCCATTTAATCCCGAAACATGTATCAGTTTTAAATTAGCGGATAATGTACCTGAACTTAAAGTGACTGTTTACAATCTTAAGGGGCAGAAAATCTGGCAGAAAATCACTCGAAATGCCAACTCCGGTTATCATTATTTTATCTGGAAAGGGCAAAACTTACAAAATCACCCTGTAGCTTCAGGAATATATTTTTACCAGATAACAGCAGAAAATATTGATAAAGCAGGTAAAATAATACTATTAAAATAGTCTCACCCTATTTCAGGTATCCTAATAAAAAAGTTCTTGACTTATAATCTGATAATATCAGATGTGTCTAAGATGACAGAAAGGAGGATATGATGCTTGATGAATTCGTGCTCTCTAAGCTTTCAAAACTTTTTGACGTGGTGTCTAACCCCGTTAGAATAAAAATAATCTATGCTCTGGCAGAGGAAGAAAGTCTTTCCGTGACAGAAATATCTCAGAAGATCGATGTACCTCAAAATACTCTATCTGCACATTTAAAAATACTCTTTGAAGGGGCATATCTGAAAAAAGAGCAGAAATGGCGTAAAGTGTATTATTCCATCCGTGAGCCCAAATTGAAAGAGATACTGGAAATAGGCACCCAGATATTATATAATAAATGGGAAGGCAACTGGGAAAAGATAGCAGAAGCAAGAAATAAAATAAAGCAGACAATAATTTTGAAAGGAGAAGAATAATGGAAAAGATAATCCCAAGATGGGAATGGCGAACCTTTGGTGAAGATCTCAGCAAAGAAGCAGAGGTGATCAGGCAATCTGGGGATTCATTTGATCGTGAAAGTGAGGAATTATATATATTATCAGCCAAAAGTAATGACAATACTAAGATCAGAGCAGAACTGATGGACATCAAAACCCCTATCCGTATCAATAACGAAAACTCACTTGAGCAGTGGACAGTTCTGGCAAAATCAGCTTTCCCAATCCATATCAATGATCTGGCACTTGTATATAAAGCTTTTGGTCTGCAATTGCCCTATTTGAAACAGGACGAATATAGCTACACTGCATATCTTGAAGAATTGATCGGCAAAAATCCTGAGCTGAGGATAGTTAATGTAAAGAAGAACCGTCATGGCTATAAAATAGACGGAGCAATCGTGGAGATAGCAGAGGTGCAATTTGATGATGTCTCGCAGCAGACTATTGCAGTGGAACATGCTGATCCAAAGCTGGTTCTGCAAACAGTGCAAAAACTGGGGCTCACAAAATTTGAAAATATCAATTATATTAAAGCAATGAAAAGAGCTTTTGGGATCAAATATTAAGTGAAGCAGGAGGCTTAATGGCAAACTATGCAATATTAGATATTGGGACAAACTCAATAAAATTCATGTTGTTATCCCATGATCAAGGCAAAACAGAGATACTGATAGACACGAACAACATTTCGAGATTAGGTGAAGGGTTGTATAAAACCGGTGAAATTTCACCTGAGGCAATGGATAGGAATATAGCTGTACTGGCTGAATTTATGATCCAGGCGCGCGAATATAAAGTCGAAGAGATCATAGCTGTGGGTACTATGTGCCTTCGTACAGCCAAAAACAGCAGAAAGTTTCTTGATCGGGCAAAAAAGGAACTTAACCTGGAGATAAAAGTAATCCCCGGAGAGGAAGAAGCACGTCTCTCCTACCTGGCAGTATTATCAACCATTGGTAAAACAGATAAGAATGTTGTAGTATTTGATACTGGTGGTGGCAGTACAGAATTCATATTTGGTAGTGGAATGGAATTTCAAAATAAGATCAGTCTTAATCTGGGTGCTGTGTCGCCTACCGAGGAATTTCTTTCTGATCCGCCTCTGGAACAAGAAGTTAAGCGAATGCTGATTTTTATGCATAAATTCTTTGAAAAAGAGATCATTGGTGAAAGGGTTGATCATCTGGTTGGTATCGGAGGGACAGTTACCAGTATGGGTGCTGTGATGCATAAGATGGCGAAATATGATGCCAACGTTATCCAGGGTTCCAGTATAACCCTGCCGGAAGTAAATCGGCAATTGGAAATGTATAAGTCAAGAAGTGTTGAGCAAAGAAAGGCAATCACTGGATTACAACCCAAACGAGCAGATGTGATCCTGGCTGGTGCAGGAATAATAAAAACAATAATGGAAATCCTAAAAATAGAGAGCCTGACCATTAGTGATCGTGGATTAAGACACGGACTGATGTTTGACAGGTTCCACTAAAACGGAGGAGTTAAGATGGCAATATTTGGCAGTAAAACAAAGCAATTAGAAGCAGATATTGAATGCTATCTTGACCTGGTGTCAAGAGCTGGTCTGGTTTTTAATGAAGGCGTGAAAGCCTATCTGAATGGGAAAATGGAAAAATTTGACAAAAATTTCCGAGATATTACTGCACTGGAAAGTGAAGCGGACGCCGTTCGACGTGATATTAAGCGTAAACTTTATACTTATATGCTGATCCCTGAATCACGCGGAGATGTGCTGGGGCTTCTGGAAACCCTTGATGATGTAGTGGATATTTGCGAGAAAGTGTTAGAACAATTTTCCATCGAAACCCCTGATATCCGTGATTTTCTCAAATCTGACTTCCGGGAACTGGCAGAACTTTCAGCCCTTTGCGTAGATGAAATAGTCAAAGCAGCCAGGTCATTTTTCACGGATATTACTATGGTGAGTAATTATGTAAACAAGGTTCACTTCTATGAGCACGAAGTGGATGATCTGGAAGAGCAATTAAAACGAAAAGCTTTTAACAGCACAGAGATCGAGCGTTTCAGCCATAAAGTTCACATGCGTTATTTTGCCGAAAAAATTGCTATGGTCTCTGATGTAGCACAGGCGGTAGCAGAGAGACTTTCGGTGTATGCAATTAAAAGAAAGATATAATAACCGGGAGATAGCAGTTTAATGGTTACAGTCATATTCTTTTTATCCAGTGGATTATTCCTGGGCTGGTCTTTAGGAGCAAACAATGCCGCGAATTTTTTTGGTTCAGCTGTAGCCACCCGTATGATCTCATTCCGCACTGCAGCGATAGTATGCAGTGTATTTGTGATTTTGGGAGCAGTTATCAGTGGTGCTGGAGCTGCTGATACTCTTGGTAAACTAGGTTCGATTTCAACACTGCCAGGAGCCTTTGTAGTAGCACTTTCAGCTGCGATTTCTTCACTAATCATGACTAGAGCGGGAATACCCATTTCCACCAGTCAGGCAATAGTAGGTGGTATCATCGGCTGGAATCTGTATGCACACATGGCAACAGATCAGCAGGCACTTTACAAAATAGCCGGAACCTGGATTTTTTCCCCAGTATTAACGGCTGTCACTGCAGTTTTCCTCTTCCATATTTTCCGTCATATTGCAGAAAAATCACGGATACATCTACTAAGCATGGATCACTACACACGCCTGGCACTAATAATAGTTGGTGCCTTTGGATCCTACAGTCTGGGTGCCAATAATATCGGTAATGTTGTAGGTATTTTTATCGCTTCCTCACCCTTTAAAGATTTCACGATATTTGGATTCCTTCATATCAGCGCTGTGCAGCAGTTATTCTTTCTTGGAGCCGTAGCAATTGCAGTGGGAGTTTTCACCTATTCAAAACGGGTAATGATGACAGTGGGTGAAGGGATATTCAAATTATCACCAGTAACTGCTCTGGTAGTGGTGCTTTCAACTTCAATAACCCTATTTCTGTTTGCTTCAGTAGGTTTACGCCATTTTCTGCTATCACACCATTTACCAGCATTTCCACTGGTACCGGTATCATCATCGCAGGCAATAGTGGGGGCAGTAATGGGAATCAGCATAGCTAAAGGGGGACGTAATATAAATTTTAAAAAGATAGGACATATCGGGCTCGGTTGGATCATCACACCAATACTTTCGGCTGTTATCGCTTATTTTACACTGTTTTTTATGCAGAATGTGTTTTTACAGAATGTGGTTTCATGAAAAATATAATGGAAATTAGATTGCCTAAATATTTTAAATATGGGCAAAATGTGTTTTGCCGTTTTATGATCTGTAATTTAATTGCAGGGAAAAATAATAAATGCTGATCACAGTTTTTTTCTTATCAAGTGGTTTGTTTCTGGGCTGGTCTTTAGGAGCAAATGATGCTGCCAATATCTTTGGCACAGCAGTTGGCACCAAAATGGTCAAATTCAAAACAGCAGCATTGATCTGCAGTATATTCCTGATCCTGGGAGCAGTAATAAGCGGCGCTGGAGCATCACACACTCTTGGTAAGCTGGGAAATGTAAATGAACTCGCTGGTGCCTTTATAGTAGCGCTATCTGCGGCTCTTACAGTTTTATGGATGACCAAAGCAGGATTACCGGTATCTACCTCGCAGGCTATTGTGGGTTCCATAATTGGCTGGAACTTATTTTCAGGGACACCTACAAGCATGAGTTCATTGACCAAAATTGTGGGGACCTGGATATTTTCACCAATCTTGTCAGCTATATTTGCCTTTATCCTTTTTCTATTGGTAAAACGAATAGTAGAAAAATCGTGTATCCACATGCTTAGGATGGATATGTATATCCGGATAGCTATGATCATTGTGGGTGCTTTTGGGTCATATAGTCTGGGAGCAAATAATATTGGTAACGTAATGGGAGTATTTATAAATTCTTCTCCATTCAAAGATATTACTTTATCCAGCTTGTTTCATATCTCTAATGTACAGCAGCTCTTCTTTCTGGGTGGAATTGCCATAGCAATAGGAGTTTTTACCTATTCCAAAAGAGTTATGAAAACTGTAGGAACTGGTATTTTTAAATTAAATCCTGTCACAGGGCTGGTAGTGGTTCTGGCAAGCTCGATCACTCTCTTCCTTTTCGCTTCGCAAGGATTATATGATTTTCTAACTTCCCTCCATCTGCCGGCATTTCCTTTGGTACCCGTATCCAGTTCGCAGGCAGTAGTTGGATCTGTGATGGGTATCAGTCTGGCAAAAGGTGTGCGTAATCTAAATTTTAAAAAGCTGGCAGAGATTAGTATAGGCTGGGTGGTAACACCCCTGGCATCTGCCATTTTTTCATATATCGCTTTATTTTTTATGCAAAATGTTTTCATGCATAATGTATATCATTAGGCAGGAGAGAATATGTTAAATATTAAAACCGGTCTTTCTCATAAACTGAAATATTTCAGAAAGTTGCTGATACTTGGCTTTATCCTGATAATGCTGTTTTCAGGCTGTAAAAGAGAAATCGAATTCTCTTTTCCAGAAAAACCAATTACTTTACTGGTTTATACAGGACCAGGAGGGCTGATTGATGTTACTGCCCGTAAATTTGTGGATATCGCAAATAAATATTCTGATGCTACTTTTGTAGTTGAAAATAAACCTGGTTCCGGCGGGATAGTAGCTCTTAAAAATATGCTGCAAAAACCTGCAGATGGCTATACTCTGCTTGCCAGCACAAAATCAAATATTTCCAAAATAGTAGCCACTGGAGCAGAAACTTTTATTGAGGATATTGACTGGGCTGCGATGATGATGGCAGACCCGGAATGCATTATCACCTACCGGCAAAGCGGAATAAACACCTGGGACGATCTGGTGGCTGATGCCAAAGAGAAGAATGGCAAACAAATATGGCTGGGTCCTGCAAATGGTGGTTTAGACCATGTAACTGCCCTTAAAGTTTGGGACAAAGCAGGTATTAATGCCAAGTGGATACCTTTTGCCAGTGGCGGAAAAGCAATAGCAGCACTCCTGGGTGAACAGGGAGTGGCTTATGTGGGTAATCCCCGTGAAGTTCTGGGAAATGATGACCTGCAGATAGTTGCTGTTTCCAGCGAAAAAAGGTTACCGCAATTCCCCAATGTGCCCACCTTGACTGAACTGGGGCTTCCTGATCTGGAAAATGAATACATGTGGCGTGGATTTGTGCTTAAGAAGGGTGTTCCTGAATCTGTGAAAGAGTGGTATAATGAACTTTTTCAGAAAGTAAATGCTGACCCGGAATGGCGAAATTACTGGGAACGAGGTGGTATTGAAGTCAAGTATGCTGACAGTAATGAATTTTTGCAGGTAGTTCAGAGTGATAAACAGGATTTTACCTACTATTTATCAAAACTGAGAATTATCAATACTGAAACAGATAGTTTTATGGCAAAACTGGCTAGTGGTAATACTTTCCGGATGTTGGTGATAATCCTTTGCGCAGTATTCCTGGTATTATGGTTTTTTATCTCGCGATCTCAGATAAAAAGCTGGCTGAATGGAATTCTTCTGCCAGTGTTTTTCATCTTCCTGTCACTTATCTTCTACCTTCTTTCGTTCACTTTCCCCAGTAATGAAGATGTGGGACCAGCAATAGTACCTCGTCTCTGGATATATATTCTGATTCCTTTGAATATTGCTCTGCTGGTGAGTATACTGATTAAAAGGGAAGAAATTCTGAAAACAACAGACAGCAGCAGTTCAGTATTCAAATTCGTAGCTCTTCTGGCGCTTTATCTAATGGGAATACATTTCCTGGGCTATTTTATCAGCACATTTTTATTTGTGATTGCAGGAATATTACTCCTGGGCTATAAAAATATCAGGATGACACTTATTATTTCTGCCTGCTGGCTGCTCTTTTCTTATCTGGTATTTTATAAATTACTCTATGTTCCACTACCTCAGGGCTTGATCCTGGAAATGCTGTTTTAAGGGGATATTAATATGGAAATTTTAGTAAATATGGCTCATGGATTTCAGTTTGTGATGGGCTGGCAACCCTTGCTCTTCATTGTGATGGGTGTGATCATGGGAATTCTGGCGGGAGCTATGCCAGGTCTTTCTCCTTCTATGGGAGTTGCCTTACTGGTGCCTTTCACCTATGCCATGTCACCAACTCTTGCTCTTATACTACTGGTTTCTATCTATATAGCGGCAAATTACGGGGGATCGATCACAGCAGTAACCATTAATGCACCAGGTACACCTGCTTCAGTGGTTACCTCATTTGACGGTTATCCACTCACCCAGCAGAATAAACCGGGTATGGCTCTGGGAGTATCTTTGATCTCTTCCACAGTTGGCGGGTTTATCGGTACAATAATATTGATCCTCTTCAGTGTGCAACTGGCAAAAATTGCAGTTAAATTTCATCCAGCAGAATATTTTGCCCTGGCAGTTTTTGGTTTGACCACAGTGGCAACCCTGGGTGGCAAAAACTGGCTGAAAGCCTTTATTGCAGCCATCTTTGGACTGCTTATCAATACAATTGGCATTGATCCCATTTCAGGTGTGAGCAGGTTTACATTTGGCTCAGTACAGCTATATGACGGTTTTTCCCTGATACCGGCATTGATTGGTTTATTTGCACTCAGTGAGGTTTTTAAACAGATTGATGAACGCAATTTCCAAAGTGAAAAAGTGGAACTGCAAAAAACCAAATGGCCCACGATTGGTGATTATTGGAAACTTAAATTCGGGATAATCAGATCATCTCTGGTTGGTACTTTGATTGGTATATTTCCTGGGGCTGGAGCTACAATAGCATCTTTTATTTCTTATGATATTGCCAAAAGAAGCAGCAAGGAACCAGAGCTATTCGGCAAAGGCAGCCTGGAAGGCGTTGCTGCTGCAGAAGCGGCAAACAGCAGTTCAGTGGGTGGAGCACTTGTGCCCCTGCTCACACTGGGTATTCCGGGAAGCGCTTCCACGGCAGTTCTCATCGGTGCCTTGATGATCCATGACCTCACTCCCGGACCTCAACTTTTTAATAATAATCCTGAGATCATTTATGGTCTTTTTGCCAGTTTGCTGGTGGCTAACCTGGTATTGCTCGGATTAGGATTATTAGGAAGCCGACTCTGGGTAAAGGTAACTGACGTACCCAAAAAGATACTCTATCCCATGATCTTTGCCGTTTCCATTATCGGCAGCTTTGCAGTTCGCAATTCCTTTTTCGATATTGCTGCCTGTCTCGGCTTCGGTGTTTTCGGCTGGATCTTGCGCAAACACAATTATCCTGTTGCTCCCATTATTCTTGGTATAGTGCTGGGAAATATCGCTGAAACCAATTTCAGGCGAGCAGTTATGATGGGTGGATACAATATTTTTCTGGTCAGACCTTTAAGTATAATTTTATTAGCTCTGGCTGTGCTTTCATTTGCCTGGCCACTGCTTCAGCATAAAATAAAAAGAGTTTCTAAGCATTAAGAAATAATTTTTAGGAGGTATGATGAAGAAGACTCTTTTCTTTCTCGTAGTGTTATTTATCTTTGGAAATCTGCTGGCTGAGACTGCCAGTGGAGGGTTAGGTTGGGATGAACGAGGCTATCTCGTATTCAAATCTGATGATGGGAATTTCCAAATGCGTCTCGACACCCGTTTTTATATTAATGCGAGCATTTTTCTGGACGACCCGGAAGATATACTCAGCAACCAGTCAAATCTTCGTAAAGCCCGTTTTGCGGTAAAAACCCGACTCTGGAAAGTATGGTCTTTTGAATGGGATATCGATATCGCTGACGGTGAAATGGTGGAAGTTAAAGACATGTATGTAAGCTACAGTGGCTTTAGTAACAGCCACATTAAATTTGGAAACTTCAAACAACCTTTCGGTATGGAAGAACTTAATTCTTCCAGATTACTCACCTTCCCCGAAAGAGCGTTGCCTATGCTTGCCTTTGAAACTGACAGACAGTTCGGTCTGGAATATTCCAAATGGGGACATATGGGTAAAATCCCTTTCAACCTGCGTTCATCAATCTTTACTCAAACACTCACTAATGAAACTAAAAATGATTATGAAAAAGAAGTTCATGAAACCGGTGGCGGTGCTGCTGCAAGATTCGTAGTTGCACCCGAAATAAACGAAGATATGCTTGTTCATATAGGAGCTGCTTTTGCTTATGAAATGCCTTATGATGAATCAGAAAAGCTCGAATACAAGAGTGAAGCTGAAACCAAGAGTGGTGATCTGGAATGGTTTGATACCGGTGGTATAAATGAAGCTGACCATAGCCGTAAAATCGCTGCTGAAGGTGTTTTCCAATATAAGAATTTCCATCTGCAGGGTGAATTTGTTCAAACTACAGTTTGCAGAATTGATGGAGCTGTGGAGATAGATCCTGAAACTTTGGAAGAAACTCCATTAGAAGACCCTACATTTATTGGCGGATATGCTTATCTTTCCTGGCTGATAACCGGTGAAAGAAGACCTTGGGAATTAGCTGAAGGTGAATTTGGTCAGGTTCTTCCCAAAAATAAGAAATTGGGCGCTTGGGAAATCGCAGCCCGTTACAGCCACCTTAATTTGACTGACGAGGATGCTGAAATCTATGGTGGTGCCGGGAATATCATCACATTAGGTTTGAACTGGTATGCCAATCCTAATGTAAAAATCCAGATGGCTTATTCGATGGTTGATCTGGATGCTAATGCCAATTCTGATGGTGATTACAGCTTTGATAATGAAATCTTTGATGATCACTATGATGATGGATATGACTTTAATTATCTACAGTTTACGACTATATTTTTCTTTTAAAAGGAGGAAGTAATGAAGAAATTACTAATTTTGCTTTTAGGGCTGGTTTTCATGATTGTTAGTTGCAGTTTGGATGATACAACTGATAATGATAACGATACTGATATACCAGACGCACTTAATGCCCTTGTAATTAACGAATTTATGAGCCATAACGATGTTGGCTGGCCTGGACCTAATGACGATTATCCTGACTGGATTGAGCTGTATAATGGTTCAGATGAAACTATTGATGTGGGCGGCATGTATGTTTCTGATGATCTGAGTAACCTTGAATTGTCCATGATCGGTGATGACGCTCCCGAAATTACTACGATGGCACCGGGAAGTTATTTAGTATTGATTGCTGATGCCAATCCAGAATTTGGTACTCTTCACCTTGATCTCAAACTTAGTGATAATGAAGATTTTGCTCTCGTATATTCTGATGGTAGCACTATAGTAGATCAAACTAATTCAGATGTCGTTCCTGATGATATGTCCATGGGACGCGTTCCTGATGGAACTGATAACTGGGAACTGATTGATCCATCAACTCCAGGAATTTCCAATTCTGAAGTACCTGACATAACTAAGCTTGTTATAAATGAATTTCTGGCAAGTAACGACTTCGGAGCAATTGATGAAAATGGTGACCATGAAGACTGGATTGAGATCTATAATGCCGGTACTACAACAGTTGATCTCGGTGGCATGTATGTTACTGATGATCTGACTAACCTGATGACCAGCATGATCCCTATTGATGATCCATCAATAACAACTCTTGCTCCGGGCGAATACCTTTTACTCTGGGCTGATAAAGAACCTGAACAGGGTATTCTTCATCTTGATGACGTAAAGCTCTCCGGTGGCGGTGAACAGATCGGTCTTACTGATATCGATGGCGTTACTATCCTTGATTCACTCACTTATGGAGAACAGGTTACTGACGTTTCTTTTGGCAGAATACCTGATGGCAGTGAAACCTGGGCATCTTTTGGTGCTGGTTATGATACTATGCCAACTCCTGGTGCTGCCAACGGCACTGGAGAAGCTCCTTTTGTTGCGCTTTATATCAATGAATTCCTAGCAAGTAATGATAGCACAAATGTAGATGAATTTGGTGAATATGACGACTGGATTGAAATCTATAATGCTGGAAATATTGCCAAGGATATCGGCGGTATGTGGGTTACAGATGATCTGGAAGCGCTTGAAACAAGCATGATACCTACGGATGATCCTGATGTAACAACTATCCCTCCTGGAGGTTATCTTATCCTTTGGGCAGATAAACAGCCTGAACAGGGTATTCTACATCTTGATGATGTAAAACTCTCTGGAGATGGCGAAGACATCGGACTCACTGATGTTGATGGCGTTACTCTTATTGATTCCTACACCTTTGTTGCTCAGACAACTGATGTTTCCGAAGGCCGAATGCCTGATGGTGGAGATACCTGGGAAAACTTTGCTGTTCCAACTCCTGGAGCACCAAACGAATAAATAGATTAATTTACGGCAGGAAAGTCAAATTTCCTGCCGTTTTTTTATGAAAGGTAAAAAATGAAATACATTAATTTTTTGATCATTGCCATCCTCACTCTTACTGCCTGCAGTCTGGACGATGTTGCACCCCCCGATCCTGAATTGCAATTAGTCCTGATTGCCAGCTATTCCCTTGATCTTACAGAACCTTCAGACCTAAGTTATGATCCGGTTTCCAACACTCTCTGGACAGTGAGTGATACTAATAATAAAGTCTATAACTTTGACCTGGAAGGGAACATTATTCAGGAATTACCCTTTATTGGCATTGCTTTGGAAGGTATAGCTTATTCCTTTATTGACAACTCACTCTGGCTGGCTGAAGAAGAAGATTGCCAGATAGTCAATATCACCCAGCAGGGAGCAGAACTTGCCCGATATCAAATCCCTCTGGAAACCGGAACAAACAGCGGACTGGAAGGAATTTGCCTTCTGCCAGACAGCACTTTTGCTCTGGTAAAAGAAAAAGACCCGGGAAAGTTTATAAAATTAGATTCACTATATGAAGTTGAACAGGAACTTATCATTGATTTTGCTGAAGATTTTTCCGCTATCAGTTATAATACAGAGGAAAATTTCTACTGGATAGTCAGCGATCAGAATGAAGCCCTTTTTGCCTGGACTCCCGAAGCTGGAGTAATAGCCGAATACTCGCTACCCTTTGCCAAACCAGAAGGCGTTTGCTACGTTCCTGAACGCCAAAGCTTCTTCTTCGTCAGTGATTCCCAGAATGCTTTATATGAAATGAAATTACAATAGAAATTATATCCAGACAACTTCGATAAATTCATGCTAACTGAACTTATATAGTATTATTCATATATCGCTTATCTTTAATCACTTATCTCATATTTATTTCTATCACTTTGTTTTTTCCAACTCTCAGATTAATTAGGGGATGATCACATATTCCTTCTCAGCATCTTTTCCTGGTGTATCCCAATGAAAAACAATATAATCTAATTTCCCACCAGACTCATAAAAATTTGTCCCGTTTAATCTTACATTATAATCCAAACTCCGAGGAAAAGAACCAGCAGAATATTTGCAGTATTAATAAATTTCCTTGTTTTCATCCCTTAAGAGCTATGTTTATCAGAAAGAGATTCCCATTTTTTTAAGCTTCTTATACAAAGTAGTTCTCTCCAGTCCCAGGTTTTTGGCTGTTTGGGTAACTTTGTGGTTGTGAAGCTCAAGCTGGGTTTCCAGGTATTTCTTCTCCAAAGTATCCATCACGTAATGATAATCAGGGTTTTGCATGATCTCATTAAAGGGATTTTCCTCTTTCTCTTTATTTATTACTGTTGCCAGTTTATGATTACGTTTTTTGTGGATATTAAATTCCTTGATGATCACCTGATTATCGACAATATCATATAATTCAGTAACAATGTTTGCAAAGTTCTTGAGTTCTCTCACATTCCCGGGCCAGGGATAGGATTGTAGATCACTGGCAATAGCTTCCAGGTCAATATCAAGCTTCATCCGGTTTTCTCTGGCATTATCGATCAGAAAACGCTGCATCAGCAACATGATATCTTCCTTCCTTTCCCGCAATGGTGGTATATGGATATTACCTGCTGCCAGGCGATAATATAGGTCATCTCGAAAATATCCCTGCACTGATAATTCTGGAAGGTCTTTATTAGATGCAGCAATGATGCGGACATCCACCTGCTTTGTTTTCCCTCCCGAGCCAACAACAGGTATCTTCTTTTCTTCTATCACCGTCAATATTTTAGATTGTTCATTTGAGCTCAAATTAGATATCTCATCCATGAATAGCGTACCGGTATCAGCATTTTCAAAGTAACCGGGTTTATTAGAGTCTGCACCAGTATAGGCACCTTTGAGATGCCCAAATAGTTCTGATTCTAAAAGTGAGTCCGGGATGAGTTTGATATCAACAACTTTATAGGGTTTATCAGCCCGTAGAGAATAACGGTGTACAAGTTCTGCCACAACTCCCTTGCCTGTACCTGTCTCGCCAGTGATCAAAATGTTCATTTCCTTAGGCGAAAGCATTAATATCTTTTTCTTTACCCTTTTTATCGCTTCAGACTCGCCAATAAACAGAGCATCCATACTCAGCAAACGCAGTTTCAAAATTTCTTGTTCAGTTCTACTTAATTCCATCGCCTGATGAATATCTGCCAGGAATTTCTCCTTCTGGAAAAATGAACCTTTCTCTATATAATTTATTGCTCCCATCTTCATTGCTTCTGCTACCTGAGTTCGGGTTGCTTGAGCTGAAAGTACTATTACTTTACTGGAAAAGTCCTCTTTCCGCCGTATCGTATCAAAAACCTGTACACCATTTTGCTGACTATTGCCCAACTGAATGTCGAGTAGGATCAGATCAGGTTTATACTCATTATAAATTTGAAAGAATTCATCGCTGTTAGCTGCCCTTCTCACCTCATAATCAGTTTGCCCTAGTAATCTGATAAATGATCGTGCTACTCCATCCTCATCTTCAAGTAGTAATATCTTATTCATCTTCATCCTCCCTTCCTCTTAAATTGAATATGATCTCTGCGTTGGCCTCTTCCTCGATACTTAACCTGAAAATTGCCCCATGTGCACTAATGATCTTATTTGTTGCCATTAGTCCAATTCCACTCCCTTTGGTAATCTCAATTTTATTATCTTTCAATTGATTACTGATCGCTAACACAACATTGGATTTCTCTTGATCCAATGTTATTATGACCTTTGATCCGAAAGGAGAATACTTTAAACTGTTATCCAGCAAATTCAAAACTGCTATATGGAGCAGATTCTCATCTGCATTAACAATTAATCTATCCTCTGAAAACTTCCAGACAATGTCATTATAACGAGGATGTCCATAAAATTTCATTACAGCGTTATCGATCAGAGTAACAAGATCAACTTCAGTTTTCTGCATGAGATTTATTCTGGAAAAGTCTGATAACATTGAAGATTTTTCAAATATTTCCTGCATTGCCCCCACCAGGTCATCATCTTCTTCCAGATTACTTTCCATCAATCTCATATTTACAAGATGCACCTGATTTTTGATGTCGTGCGCTATTCGCTGCATAATATGCATCTCATTACCTATTACCATTCGGTAAAACTGCAGTTTTATCAAACCCAGATTGCGGGTCTTTACTTCCTGGTAGCTATCCGTAATATCACTCATAATATCTTCAAATCTTTTTCTGGATAAACAGCCTATCACAGGTTGTGAATATACTCTTCCTACTCCAAATATTCTCCAATTGTACACAAAACCCAGTATATTATATAATACGGCATAACTGCCATCCAGGGCCATGGCAGGTAAATTGAAAAATGCCTTGGTAATGATATAAACCAGATATCCTACAACTAATATAAGCCATAATACAATTAAATTTGAATTAAAAATATCATTTTTCAGCAATTTTATGTTATACAATGTCGCTTCGTCATTTCCCGTGTTTGCCATTATATTTACATTATCGTCTTTACTCTGCAAAGCAAAACAACCACCGATATCGAGATTCTGGTAAATTACTTTGAAATCCTTATCGAGAATTGTCAAGGGACTCATAAACCAAAATAATTTCTTATTATATATAATCCTATTTTTTTTAAATAAAGTTCTCAATACATGTTCACTTTCGAAGTAACTAGTATCTATTTCCTCAAATTCATCATTAAATACTGTTTTATAATGATGATTTCCTTTCCTGTGTATCATAACTAATTTGTCATCTATCAGATCTAATTCTAAAAGGTTAGTGAAACCGATATTCAGCGTATCAACTTTGCCAGTTGCAGGGTCAAGTATTTGCAGAAATTTCTTCTCCTGGTTTAAATAATTATCAACCCCTAATACAATTCGACTATCTGGCAGAACACAAAATTTTGTGACCCAACCGAATCCGCCAGTTATATAATGTGCCTTTTCTCCATTTAATTCTTTTATCTTACCATGATTATCTAATATTAGTAACGAACAGTAAAAGCTGTAAAGAGGGTCTTCCAGATCAAACCAGTTTGCCCCATGCCTGCCACTTGGCGCTGAGGTGCCGATTATTATTTCTGGTATATTATCATTATCAATATCAGCAATATCAAAATCTATAAATCCTTCATAATAAGCATATTCCCAGAGTTTCTCTTTATTAATGGGATCATAACAGATCAAACTGTTTGGTGTAAATCTTGTTCCCCCGGTTAGTATTATAAAATCATTATAACCATCACCATTGATGTCATGTGAAGCCATGATCTGGCCTCCCAGCATGCCTTCCAATTTTCCATTTTCCTTCTGATTCCTAAACCACATAGCTTTTCTTGTATTGGCAATTATCTTAAAAACATCCTCTTTGCTGACATTCATTTTTAGCCACGTTGATAAAGAATCAGAGAGCGATTGATATACTTTTGATTCATTGTAACTTAATATTGTCGTATTGTTTATCGCTTTATATACTTTTTCTGAAAATACTAATCGTAATGAATCTCTATCTTCACTTAATTTAAAACCAGCCAAAAGATCATCATCCACTTTGAAGCCATATATTTTCTTGTCACCAACCTCTGTTTCAGATGTGAATAGCTTTCCCTTATAAAATGGTTGATGGATAAGTCTCATTTCAGCATTTGGATCACCATTGGAATCAAAGGCATTAACAAGTAATAAACTTGCATCTCCCTTTTTTACACAGAACCAGGCATTATTATGTTCCCAGATCATTGGAACTCTCTGAGCTGTTATACCATAATATTCATGCTCAGAGAGAAGACCTGTCTTAGAATTCTGGTATTTGATCACGCAGTTTCCACCTCTTTCAACTGCCAGAACTTTATCATACCGAGGGTTATCTACAAAGCAGACTGCTTGTGCATTTGTTAGAGAATTGACTTCAACCTTATATGCTAAACCATCCTTCATTACCCAGGATGGTTTGATGATCACTGCCAAAATACCTGCTATTATCAAAAGTGATAATATAAAATAAGCTCTAAAGAATATTTCTCTTAATTTAAAATGCTGCACGGCTTAACCCTGTTCCAATTTTTTAATTCATGTTAAATACTACTCTTCTTAATTCATAGATTCTCTTTTGTTGATAAATGTCAACATTAATTTTACGACACCTTTATCCTAAATTTAGAAATTTTTTATAGTAACATTTACCTCATGAATCCTTGTGACTATCATATTATGTTGATAATTGCATTTAACTTTTACTTGAAATTACAGCAAACCTGTTATTTCGGAACTTCAAGAAATTTAAAAATCCTCCTCCTCTATACCAGATTCAAACTCTCCTCTAATTGCTATTTATTAAAGCGATAATTGTTCCACAACTGTAATCTTTTTCTAAGATATTGATAATTAATGATTTACACCAATGAGTGAGATTTCTGCCTTTAACCCATATTTAAAAAATGATGATTTCTTACAACTTTTGTTGATTATTTTCAACAAATTGAGCCCCTAGCTTATTTAGTTACGATTTACAAAGTTACTCACATACCACATATAAGGCGTCTTCATCTTGTTGATTCCACGATAGTTTTTTGTGTACCAGGCATTGAACGTTATCTCCCAATTATGCTTTAATTCTTCTGGTTCTGCGTTCCAGGCAATGATTGCTGCTGCTTTTTGCAGCTTAAATAATTGAGTTTGGGTATTAAGTGACCAGAATAAAGCCCTTTTTGCCTGGACTCCTGAAACCGGAGTTATTGCCGAATATTCGCAATCCTTTGCCAAACCAGAAGGCGTTTGTTACCTACCTGATCGCCAAAGCTTCTTCTTCGTCAGTGATTCCCAGAATTCTCTGTATGAAATGAAACTGCAATAGAATTAAATCAGACCATTTCAAGGGAATTCATGCTGATAGTTGCTCATTCTTATTTTAATATCAGCATTTTCCCGTTACCATTGCCGGACGCTCCTCCCTTTAATCGGTAGAGATAGATCCCGACACTAACCTTTTTCCCCTGGGAGTCAGTTCCATCCCAATATTCCCCGTCTCTCTCCAGATCCAGAGTTTTCAATTTCTGACCTTTGATATTATAAATCTCAATAGTACCCGTTCCCCTGGTTGTCTCATCCTGGATTTCAAACCAGGTACCCAGGCTGAACGGATTGGGATAATTGCGGATGATCACAGGTGGATTCACAATATTATTATTCCCATTTTCCAGAACCGTTAAATCTATTTTCTGAGCATATACACTGGGAGTTGAAGCTCCAATTGCGCTGTTACGATAATCATACCAGAACACCACGTCTTTGCCCTCTTCTGAGGCTTTCACAGCTCCCATCCATTGACTGCCAGATTCATCACAGATCGCGAGTCCTTCAGTGGGTATCCCTGCTATAATACTCCCATCATCATTATACCCTTTTATGGTGAGCACCCTTCTGCTGGTCTCTCCAGTTTCCTGGCAGTAATAAATATAAAACTTATCATCTCTAACCAGTATCTGGGTATCATGAACCTGACCATATTCCATCCACATTACACTTTCATCCCAGAGCATTTCACCTTCATAATTATATTTCTCAATTATCCGTTGGTAGCTCCAATCCCCGCCTGTCTCCCGATAAAAATAATTGTCAGTTAGAACAAATCGACCATAGCCCTCTAATTCCATCAGCAATCTACCTTCTGCTCCCCACAGAAATTCACCCTGATCTGAGATTAAATAGCCATATAGTTCATCATTATCACCCCAAATTGTGATTTTTGTCAGCAGTATCATACCTTCATCAGTCTCGTGGACAAATAAATCAAAAAAATCTCCAAGTTCTGCTGTTTCCAGATAGTCTCCATTCCAGGCAGGATCAATATTCCCCATCTGATCAAATTTCAACACGCGGACATAGTCTCCATATATCCAAACCAGATAATCTCCTGTAAGTACTATTTTCTTGTAACTAATTGTGGTTGCTCCACACAAATTCACTGCCTCAGACCATACTAATCCCTCATTATCTAACTGCTGCATCCGCCAGATTGCTTGCGCAGTAATTTCAGGGCAGGTCTCATTCCACACAATTCGCATACCACCGGATTCTGGTCTTAGTAACACATGCTCATAACTTGTTCCATCTTCCCAGTCACTGATCAATAAACCAGTATCACCATAAAGTAAGTTGCCATCTAGGTCCATAGCTTGAACTCCCAGATTATGCTGGGCATCTGTATTGGAATAAATACTAAAAGTCACATACAATAGCTCCTCTTCTTCATCAAAGGCGCAATCCAGTATTTCATAGCGCATATCTTGTTGACTAAGTATTGTCTGAGCCTGCTCAGGAAATAACCTGTTGCCTGTTTCGTCCTCCAAAATCTGACAGCGGATCTCTGTTTTACCAGTAAAACAATATTCTGTGATAAAAGCAGAATAATCCTCCCAGCAAACCATCTTTCTATCTCCCTCAAATAATCTGAACAATGAATAAATATCTCTACTCTCCGGCTCAAGCAGCAATTCTCCTGAACTGGATACAACCTGCATTTTTATCGCAGAAAGGGTATCCTCACCACTATACCAGATAAATTTCGCTGAGTCATTAGACTCCACGAAAACCTGCATATCATAACCATTCTTTTCGCATACCTCCACCCCATAACCAATTTCGCCAAAATATGGTTCTCCATCTGAATCTATATGTTGAAATAGAAATATATCCGGGTTAGCCCCTACATTATCCCAAGCTATATATGCACCTCCACTATCATCGGGAATAATATTAAAATATGAATAAGTCGTGAAATCATTGCCAATTATTAATCCGTCTTCTCCCCATAATGGTTCTTCTCCTAAAATTACTTTCTGAGCTTTGAGCTGATCACCCTCGCGCCAGGCTATCAGATAACTGCCGTCACTGGATATCTCCACATCATATCTGTAACTTGCCTCTTCTGGCAGGGTAAATATCTCTATCGGGTCTGCCCATAAAAACTCACCGCTCGCATCCAACCCATTTAAATAAAACTGATTATCATTCTCATATATGAATCTGTATTCCCCTGGCTCATGTAAATATATCTGTAAGTTCCATGCATCTAACGGATGCTCTATTCCTGCTTCTCCCCACAATAATTCACCCTCATTTGTGCAGCGCTGAAAAATCCCATATCCATAATCAAGATATCCCACTAATATTCCACCATATCCATCAGAAATTACAAAAAAGGGTAATTCACACATACTTGAGAGAATAATATTTCCTTCTGCCGACCAATCCTGGCCCAATTCTCCGTCTGAATTAAGATAAATAGCCTTTACTTCCTGGGGCCAGTCAAATTCATGCAAAACTAAGAATAATCCTCCTGCTTCACCTTCTATTAGCCACAGTTTGGGTCCACTCGAATATCCAGTCCCCATATCAAAACTTAATCCATCCTCGCCCCATAGTTTATTACCTGAAAGGTCAATTTTCTGTGTTCGTAAGCTGGTAATTTCTTCCTGCTCAAGCCAGCTGATCACTACTCCAGTATCCGTCTCCAGAAGCTCTATTGCCCTTGGGTATAAGCTGACACTATTACATAATAAAACCGGAGCTGCCCAGATTTGCTCGCCCATTTCATTCACTTTCATTGCTTTCATTTGCTGCCATTCACTCTCCGAATCACTCCATACTACCAGAAGATTACCATCGGATAACTCTAATCCACCCTTATCCCAGCTTAGATTATTAGATTTTGCTACAAGTGCCCCACTCTCATCCCAGCAGATAAAACTCCATAAACCAATTGTCCATAATAATAGTAATAACATCATCGCTCTTTTCATCATAACCATCCTTTGCATAAGGCTCTTGTTGTTATATTATACTTATCCCGTTTCCCAATTATTAAGATGTGTGATCTTACCCAACACAAAATCAAAAATATCTTATAACTAATGTTAAGTCAAATTATTTCTCTATCTATTAAATTTTATTCAGTAAGAGACTGTTCAATACCACTAGCCAAAACCTTGCGAATGGCTTGTCGCTTGTCGAGACGGAGGTGGAACATAGTCTGGAGCCGGAGCCACGCATAGGCTGATGCCTTCGCAATGGTTGATCAGGGAATTATAACTCCTAATCCCATACAAAGATATGAGATAATGATATTAATATCTTGCTCATAACGGTCAAACATTGCGGAGGTTTTCTACCATCCGCGAGGTCTTAGTAAGGTCAATTTACCAAAATTTAAAACCTGCAATAATATCAATTACTTATATGAACAGCCTCATTAAATACAGAGACAGTTCAATTTTTTTGGGAAGGATTGGGGAAATTTAACTTTTTTCTTTGGATTCCATTGGCAAGTTATAATTATAATAACACGCATCACCCCAGAATTTTATCAGTATTCATCACAGTTTTTTATTATTCCCCGAAAGGGGAAAAAGAAGCATAGCCTCCGGTGAAACGAAGTGCCACCAGAGGCTATGCACCTTTATCCCCTTCGGGGAATTTAAATATATTAGATGACTTATATTGTTGCAAATTAATTAAATAGCCTTCCTGTTAATATAATTATCGGGAGTATGCCTGATAAATATAATAATTTGCGTTTAGGATCGCAGATAATAGGTATATTTAGATTAATAAAAACGAAATATGGATTGTTATATATTTAAAGTCCCTGAATTATGAGTGCTCAGTTGAGCAAAACAAGAGGGTGCAGAAAATATCCTGCCCCTGCATTTTCTAAATATCGTGTCTCGTATCTCGCTTTATTTCAATAAAATCACCTTCTTCAAATCACATTTTCCGTCAGCTTCAAAACGCAGGAAATAAATCCCACTATTCTGCCCTTCAGCATTCCAGATAACTGTATGTGCTCCAACAGCCATCTCTTGCTTAAGCACAGTGGCAATCTTCTGCCCCTTGATATTATAAACCTCTATCAACACAAACCCATCGCCAGCAAGTTCAAAACTGATATTAGTCTCAGGATTGAATGGATTTGGGTATACACTAGTTAGAGCAGTAACAACAGGTAGTACATTATTACCATCGGTATCTGTACCTATCGATTCTATATCAGACATACCGTCATTATAAACAGCAGCAACACCATAACTGTGATTACCAATCATATTCAGAAAGATATATGAAGTTTCATCGATATCAAGAAGATCTTCATCATACTGAACGTCATCTAAGAAAACATAGAATCCGAGCAGGAATGAGCGTTCATCACGAGTATCAGATGAAGCTGGTCTCAGGTTACCCCTGGCGAATTCATTACTTTCCAGAGTGAGAAAACCAATTACTTCAGGAGCTTCTGAAACAGCAGCCTTTGGAAGTGGACGAATTGCACCGGTAACCCATGCTTGGATATTCCAGTTATAATCAAGCTCTAAAGCACTCAGTGCCTGCCATGCACCACCGCTCATAGAGATCATATCTCCATAACCGGCAATAGCAGGTCCAGCATCGCAACCAGCAGGATAACTACCGGCTGGCTGGTTATCGATAGCATAACCAATCCAAAGTTCATCAGCTGAATCAATCGTAATTGGAGAAGTATAATAAACTTCATTCCAGGCTTCCATAACCAGATCAGTAACTGGCTGACTGAGAACTTCGTTAGAGGCATTTACACCAGTCCAGACTTTAAGAGTATATGTGCTTCCAGCTTCACGTGGGACGAAATTCATCTTAGTGATCTGCAATCCATCATAATCATCAAGATCACCAGCATCCCAACGGGCAGCTACTCTAAATGAGCCACCATTGGTGATTCCAATACCATCATCATTCATGCCATCATCATAATGTATCCATTCACCTGTTTCGCCACCAATACCAGGAGCTTCCCAGGTAAGCATAATAAAAGCTGGATTTGTAAGATGAACAGCGTCAACATTTCGTGGTTCATCCTGCTGAACAGTAACAACTACCTGATCTGAATCAGTTTGTTCACCATCGCTTACAACCAGAGTAAATGTATAATCAATATCATTATTAACTTCTGGAGCAATAAATGTAGGCATTTCTGCGGCTGCATTATTAAGAGTGATACCAGCAGGAGCAGTCCAGATATAAGTGATTACGTCATCATCAGGATCATAAGAACCTGATCCATCAAGAGTGATAGTTTCACCATCACGAACAACTTGATCGATCCCGGCATCTGCTACAGGAGCAGTCAATGTCTGGCGGAGTATTTCAGTATCAGCATTAACTCCAGTCCATGCTTTAGCAGTAATGGTACAATTTGCATTCTGGAAATAAACGTTTATCTTTGTGATATTAAGTCCATCATAATCATCCCGATCACCGGCATCCCAGCAGATAAAACTCCATAAACCAATTGTCCATAATAATAGTAATAACATCATCGCTCTTTTCATCATAACCATCCTTTGCATAAGGCTCTTGTTGGGGTATTATACTTATCCCATTTCCCAATTATTAAGATGCGTGATCTTACCCAGCACCAATTCAAAAATATCTTATAATTAATGTTAAGTCAAATAATTTTTCTAACTATTGACTCTTATTATGGAACACCATTATAATTTAGCCACTATTTATTATCTTCTAAAAACCTCCTCACATACCACATATAAGGCGTCATCATTCGATTTATTCTGCGATAATTTATGGAGTACCAGGTATTAAACTTTCTCTCCCAGTTATGCTTGAATTCTTCTGTTTCTGCGTTCCAGGAGATGATTGCTGCTGCTTTTTGCTGCTTAAATATTTGAGTTTGGGCATTTAGAGAATGATCATAATTTGCTCTGAGAAATGTGATTTTACTGTTTCTCCTCTGATAGAATATCTGTCCTCGATAGGTTCTGCTTATGCCTGATACTATATTCGTCTTTGGGACAAGTCCCCTCTTATAGGTTTTGATCCGTTCAAATGCAGGTTCATCTTTTTGCAGTATTTCTGCCAAATATTCATTCAGATAATCTCTATAAGCTGTTTTCAGGTCTGCCCCATCTTCCAGCACAATAAATCTCCGACGGCAGTATTCATCAATATCCTGTCCTTTATTAACTGCTATCTCATATTCTCCCGCAACATTGAAGCTCAGATTAACTTTAGTCCTTTTAAAAAGTTTCTGCTGCCAGCTAAATCCTGCTTGACCTGAAAGTGTCAGGGTATAAATATCGGTTTCGCGGATATAAAATATCGTCTTGGCAAGCAATTGATAATTCCCTGGCGTGATGAAGTAGGGCGTGTAATAATACAGCTTCTTGAGGATACTGCTATAACCCTGATATTGCGGATTCGATACTTTATTGGCAAAGGAATTGATCACTTGCGTCCGCAACTTCAAAGGTGATTCACCTGAAGGTGGAATATAAACATAATCGTACTCTTCGGTCTCGCCATTACGTTTCTGGCGATAGATAGTGTCACCCCAGCGTCCGTGCATCTCAAAGAAATGCAGCAGACCCTCTCCTCTTAATACTTTCTTCCTGCTACTCATTTTCACTCCTTAGATCAAGGAGATACCAATGAGAATAAGTTTCCCAAACTAAATACGACTACCTTTTGATAATATACTACATATCTACCAGAATCAAAGCAAAAAATTCCCAATTGCACTCCAAACAACACAACAATAAAATGTGGTGTCGTTTGGAGTGCAATTGAGGCAAGGGTGGGAATATGGTGCTTAGAATGCGCAAGCGAGAGAAATAATGGGGAATATAAGGGGATATTAATTAGATTAGTATGAGATTAATTATTAAATGGTGATAAATGCGTTGTCTATAAGGCGGGTGTTTCCTATTTGTACTGCCAGGAAGAGGCGGGTATTTTTATCGAGCTGGTCAACTGGTTTCAGGTCGTCTGCTGTTCTGAACTCGATATAGTCAATTTTGCCGTTATTTTCAGTTATGATCTGCTCAATTTCGGGGAGAAGTTCGTCTGCTGTGCGACATCCCTGCTGATATCTGGTGCGGGTATGCTGGATTGATCTATAGAGGCAAAGGGCATCTTCTCGCTGCTGATCAACAAGATATTTATTGCGGGAACTCATGGCAAGTCCGTCATCTTCGCGGATAATCGGGCAGGGGACAATTACAGTTTCCAGATTAAGATCGAGGAGCATTCTTTTAAGCACAGCAATCTGCTGAAAATCCTTTTCACCCATATACATATAATTAGGATTAACTATATTTACGAGTTTGCATACGATAGTGGAAACGCCTTTGAAATGCTCAGGTCTGCTTTTACCGCACAGTACTTCGCTTACGCCTTCCACTGTCACCCAGGTGGAATATCCGGGGGGATACATTTCAATTGTTTGGGGAAAAAACACATAATCTACGCCTAATTCTGCCAGTAATTTAAGATCCCGATCAAAATCCCGGGGATAATTATCAAGGTCTTCAGTGGGAGCAAATTGAGAGGGGTTAACGAATATGCTCACGATGACGATGTCACACTGTTTTTTTGCCATTTCCACCAGAGATAGATGACCTTTGTGCAGAAAGCCCATGGTGGGAACAAATCCGAGAATAGTATCAGCTTTACGGGTAAGGCATTGCATCTCCAGCACGGAATTGATCACAGAAGGGAGCATTTATTTCTCCAGTTTTCTATATATGAGATTATCATCAGATTCGATCACGATCACAGTAGATTTACGGTGAGGGATCTCTTTTTCTGCCAGATAATTATAGGTGACAATTATCACCTTATCATGCAGATTCACTTTATGGGCTGCAGCACCATTGAGTCCAATCATTCCAGAACCGGCAGGAGCTTCCAGGATATAGGTGGAAAAGCGTTCGCCATTGGAGATATTATAGATATCCACCTTCTCATCCGGGAGCATATTGGCAGCCTTTAGCAGATTTGCATCAATAGAGATGCTGCCTACATAATTCAAGTCCCGTTCCGTAACAGTTGCCCGGTGTATCTTACTATTTAAAAATTCTCTTAGCATATATTTACCATCCAAAGCTCTATTTGTGTCTAAAATATATTATAGTGAAAAATGTCTATAATTTTCGTGAGTTGTGAAGCTATTCTGTAGTTTTCCAGTTTTTGGCGGCTTCTTTGCCTTTTTTTTCATCTACTGTGAATAGCACCAGTAGACCTGCGAGGAAGAAAAAAGAGATGGAGAGGATGGAGAGCTGCTGAGAGCCTGTGATCCGGGCAATCTCGCCATAGAGTAGAGGACCAATAACGGAGGAGACTTTGCCAGTAAAAGAATAGAAGCCAAAGAATTCAGCCATTTTGTCATCAGGAGTGAGCAGGGCAAGCATGGTGCGGCTGGAAGATTGACAGGAGCCAATTGCCAGACCAGCAAACATACCTACGAGATAAAAAGTACCCATGGAGTTACAGAAGAAAGCTCCGGCAGCAACGAAGAGCCAAAGCACCAGCGTGATAGCAATGGTTATTTTAGCACCGATCCTATCCAGAATATAGCCGAATATAAATGCGCCAATAAAAGAAGTGACATTCATAATGATGAAATATTTAATGAGTTCCTGTCCGGTCATATCAAAACGGGTGGAGCCATATATAGAAGCAAAGGTGATGATGATCACAATTCCGTCATTATATATAAGGTAGCTGATAATAAATTTAACAAGTTCGCGAAAATGACCGATTTTACGGGCAGAGGAATATATGCGCTGAAAGGCAGTGCGGAAATAATTTGTGCGTCGGGAGAAGGTAGGAATGGCACTTTTGAGGAAGATGAATGTGATAAGAGCGAAAGAGGAAAAGAAGACTGCCACAACGGGGAAAACCAGTCTGATGTGGTTTTCGACCAGGGGATAGACCAGCACAAGTGAGAGAAGACCACCAATATAGCCTATTCCCCAGCCCCAGCCGGAGACTTTGCCCATGCTGGAACGAGACGTTACTTCCGGCAGCAGGGCATTATAAAACACATTGGCACAATTAAAACCGAAATTGGCAATTACGAAAAACCAGATACCTTTTGAAATATCACCTGGACCCACAAAATATAAGAGGGCAGTAAAAACCACTGTGATGCCGGTGCAATAGATCAGGAAATTCTTTTTGGCGCGGGAGAAATCTGCTACTGCACCCAAAATGGGAGCTGCGATAGCAACGAGGAGCATGGATAAACTTACTGCTCTCCCCCACAGTGCGGTTCCCAGTTCACCATTATCAACAACGATATTTTTGAAATATACCGCATAAACCACGGTGACGATGATAGTGGTGAATGAAGAATTTGCAAAATCATACATGACCCAGGCGAGCACATTACGATTAAGATCAGCATCGAATTTCTTTTTCATATAGTTTTCCTGAGATCAATAACTGGGAGAGGCAGGTGTTGATAATGTGAAAGAAATGGAGAAGCTATCAATATCTGGTATTTATCCTGCAGTAATTGGAGAATGGCTTTTGCTCTATTTTGATCAAGGTCAGAGAGGACATCGTCAAACATAAGCAGGGGAAGATCATCCTGATCATGGCTGATGAGCAGAGCCTGAACGAGTCGCATGATAATGACCAGAGATCTTGCCTGTCCCTGGGAGGCAAAGCTCCGGGCATTGATACCATTGATTGTGAATTCCAGATCATCAAGATGCGGACCTGATAAAGTCCTCTGGGCAAGGTTCTCCTGAAATTCATTTTTACGGAGATGTTCAGA
Source organism: Candidatus Stygibacter australis (assembly GCA_030765845.1). NCBI lineage: Bacteria > Pseudomonadati > Candidatus Cloacimonadota > Cloacimonadia (SeqCode) > Cloacimonadales (SeqCode) > Candidatus Stygibacter > Candidatus Stygibacter australis. Next base: position 4,420 of record JAVCDJ010000113.1, on the reverse strand, counting down.
AAACGCAGAGCGCGAGAATTCATTCTGCCTGAGTTGAAAAGAGTATTGATAAAAAATATGGATTGTCTCACGGTTTTGAATAAATTGACGGTATTGCTCTATTAGAAGAGGGATAAAATGCTCCAGGTAATTGAGCCTCTGCATGATAACTCTGCTGGAAGCTTCCACAAATTGATCATCCCAGGTTTCTTTTTCCTGTTTGTTGTATTTTGTTTTAAGGAGAGCATTTCGCTGCTTAAGCGTGTGACGAAAATTACGCAGGTTCTCTAGATATAGCGGATCATATTGAGCGATAGCCTGATCGAGAAACAAGCGACGGCAGGCAGGACTTCCAGTGACAATATCCAGGTCAGAAGGCGAGAAATAGACAGTTTTGAAGTATCTAAATAATTCCGAAAGCCGTTCCAGAGAGACTTTATTTATTTTAAATATTTTATTGTTTTTATCAGCAGCAGCAGAAATGGAAATATTTTCTTTTCCTTTATTGAAATTACCTATTACACGAAAAAAAGGATGAGAGAATCTTATCAATTCATGATCATGAGCAGTTCGAAATGATTTCCCAAACGCAAGATAATAAACAGCTTCCAGTAGATTGGTTTTTCCTATTCCATTATCTCCTGTAATAATCGCGCCCCTGGGATCAAAATCCATACTAAGGGCGCGATAATTTCTAAAATCTATGATCTCAAGAGAATTGAGCAGCAATTATAAGAACCGCAAGGGCATGAGCAGGAAACGGGTAGAATAATCCTTTTCCTCACCATGATTAAAGAGCAGAGCTCCCTCATTATCTTTGCCAAATCGGATTTCCACTTGAGGAGTTTCTATCACATTTAGAATTGCGAGTAAGAATTTATAATTAAAGGCAATTTCCAGATCTTCACCTTCATATTCAAAGTTATGGATCTGCTCATGCGCTTCACCTTCATCACGATTAATACAATCTATCAAGATAGTATTTTCTTTGATTTTCATGCGGATTTTGTAAGTATCTTCTATAGCCAGCAGAGAAACACGGTTAACTGCTTCTTTTAGCAAAAGTTTATCCAACAGGAGAATATTAGTATTATTTTTGGGGATAGCTTTATTATAATCAGGATAATGACCTTCAATTACGTGAGTCATCAATACATAAGGAGCATACTGAAAGATCACTCTATTGGGTTCAATCAGAACACCAACTTCGGAGATAGTTTCATTAATGACTTTATCCAGGAAATTAAGACCTTTAGTAGGAATTATCCTCTCGATGCGTTCTTCCACATGAGTTGGTTTGTTATGCTTGAATTCAGCAATTTTTTTACCATCAGTAGCTGCCATCATTTGAAATTCAGGATCCAGAGTCCAATTGATACCAGTAAAAATTGCGCGATTGATCTCTGTAGATACAGCAAAGCTGGTGTTTTCTATCATCTTGCGAAAGAGACCGGCATTAATAGGGACAGAAGCAGAGAGATCGACCTCTGGAACCAGTGGGAACTGACTTGTTTCTGCGCAAAGCAGATTAAATTCAATGGCATTGCAGTCGATAACGATGTCATCTTCTTTTTTGACAAAATCAATCATTTTATCAGGTAATCTGGTAAGAATATCCATCAGTCTTTTTGCAGATATTGCTATCTTGCCACCGTTGATCACATTTGCCTTAATATAAGCAATAACTGTTATTTCCAAATCTGTGACGGTGATAATCAGTTGATTTTCATTTTCATCCGCTTCTATCAGGAAATTTGTAAGTATCGGCATAGTATTTTTGCCGGGGACTATATTAATAAGATGCTGAATATGGGGTAACAAATCTTTGCGTTCAATCGAAAACTTCATAATATCCTCTTTTTTATATAAATATATTTAAGCAACAAAATTGAGTCCCTGCAAAAATAGTCAATAGAATTATTTTGCCAGATAAAAAAATAAGCAAGGGTTATCCACCCTTGCTTAATTTGTGCCGAATTAGAAACTGATTAAACTGATTCTTTTAGTTTCTTTCCCGGTTTGAAAACAGGAACTTTGCGAGCTGGTATTTGAATTTTCTTACCAGTTGAAGGATTCACACCAGTACGAGCTTTACGTTCTGCAACCTTGAAAGTACCAAATCCGACCAGAGAGACCTTATCACCTTTCTTTAAGGCTCCTCCAATATTTTCCAGAACACAGGCCAAAGCAGAATTTGCTTGCTTTTTTGTTAATTTTACATCCTCACAAATTTTCGCAATTAATTCTTGGCGATTCATAAAACCTCCTCGGTTATTTAATAGTACTATATAGGCTTCTATGGCTGAATCTTGTCAAGTAAAATCTTTTCTCTAATTAAATTACTCAAGTTTCGCAGATACGCAAACGTGCAATATAATGGGTTTTCCGAGACTATAATATTCGGATTTTACGCACTTAATTAACTGCTACTATAGCATATACAACAATTTTACAATTACTGTCATTTATGCCACATTTTCGTCTTCATCTATTTTCTCAATTTTGCTTTTATCATTTTTATCTAAAAAGTAAAATACCATTTCTTCAAATTATGGAATTGACTACAAAAATGCCCTGAAAGGGCATAACAATAATAGCCATGTGTGAAACCCATGGATCCAAAATTATAAGCTCCCCCTCCCCTACCGTTTTCGGCTTCGCCGAAAACGGTAGGGGAGATGCCTGTAAGAAGCAGTTATTCAATGAGTTATATATAATTCAGAATTGTAACGTAGATTAATCGTCCTCGATTAATCATTAAGAAAATGCTTAATCGAGACGATTAAGCTACTTTAACTCGTACTCATTGTAGATTATTTTTTTATATTAATCATATTTAATGTAAATATGTTGTTAACTTTAATTATCGCAGCTATTTGATACCAGTTATTCGCGTATATTAAAGTATATAATACGTTGTTTATGAGAGGCTTTTACATCTGCGAAACTTAAGTTAAATTATTTTTATAACTTAATAATAATAAATCATCAAAGACCCACGCAATGTATAGCTATCTGATTGACTTATAGAGCCTTAGCTATGTATGAACGGAAAATCAGCTTTTTAAAAATAAAAATTAAAAAAATCCTGGAAATTGAAAATATCACTTTAGAGAAAAAATTATTAAATAAATAAAAATGCCTATTATAGGCAGTACCGTCAGCACTAAAAGGAGGAAGAAGGTGTAGGGATTAAGAATATAACTGAGCTGTTCCGGGAAAATTTTTACCACAAATTTTTCTAAGGCACTTTTGCGATAAGAGGTACTACTCAATTTATCATAACGAGATTCTGGTGCTTCCATATCATCTCTTGTTTGGGTTTCCGGCTTTGCTTCTTTACTTGAATATTTTGTTCTTACAGTTTTACTTGGAGTAGTAGTGGTAGCTTTCACGGTTTCCTCTTTTTCTGAAGGCGCAGAATACACTATGGAAAAGAAAATATCTATCCCATCATAGACAAACCAGCTAAGAACAAAAAAGACTGCTACAACAACAGTTAGCAGTAAAACAAACTTATACTTCCTCATAATCCAAACTCATTTACCTTTTTAAAAAAAATCCTGTTTAATTTATCTTCCGCAACGGAAACTCTCAGACAATTCTTTAAAATGCCCTGATTTCCGACATTTCTAACTGCGATTTCATTTTCTTTAAGATAGTTGAATAAGTCAATGTAATCTTTATGACGAAAGAGCAGAAAATTGGTGTAGGATTTGAAAACCTGCACCTGAGGAAGTGTTGTGATATTATTGTAGAGAAGTTCTCTCTGCTGAATTATTTTCTGATTGTATTCGAGGAAAATTCCCTTGTTTCTAATAATCGTTAAAGCCATAGCCTGTGTAAATATGCTCATGTTGAAAGCAGTAACAACTTTTTTGATCTCATTAATATTATTCTGGCAGGAGATCAGATAGCCAAAGCGCAAACCGGCAGCCGAGAATGCCTTTGAGAAGGTTCTGATAATAACCAGATTAGGATATTTATTGATCAATGGCACTAAAGTAACACCAGAGAACTCAAAATATGTTTCATCAATAAGCATCAGCCTTTGAGGATTTTTCTCAATAATCTGAATTATATCTTCGTAAGGAAATAGGTTTCCAGTAGGGTTATTGGGATTACAGATAATCACAAGTTTGCAATCAGGATCATCAGCTAACTTCATGAGATTATCAGGCTCAAAGCTGAAATCTTCTGAAAGTGGGAAGGTTTTGAGGGATAATCCTACAGCATCGCAATAACTTTGATAATCAAAATAAGAGGGGGAGAGAGTAAGGGCAAAAGAATTACCGTTATCTCTGACTGCATTGAACAGAAAGTAAAGCATTTCATCCGCACCATTACCTGATATAAGCTGTTCTGGTTCAATTTCTGCATAGTTTGCGATTTCATGGTTAAGGTCTTGTGTAATATCACTGTAATAACGGTTGAGATGGAT
>JAVCDJ010000112.1 GCA_030765845.1 Candidatus Stygibacter australis | reverse complement strand
TGCGTGGCAATCCATTGGAAGCCATAGCAGCGATCAATGGCAAAATCTGGAAGAAATTGATAGATAAATCTGAATCTGGAGCATATATAGCAAAATACAAAGTGATCTCAACGAAATTACATGCAGGCAGGCAGCAGATCAATGTGTATTCTGAGAATATGCCAGGAGATGGATTTACGGGCAAGGATGCCAATCTGGAGGATGTATATTTCACCACAATCCCTGCGGATGAGATGATAGAGGGGGTATAATGTTCTTTAATGTGTTCGGTTTTGAAATGAAATACAGACTCAGCAAACTAAGTACCTGGATCTATTTTGTGATATTTCTGATATTAGGTATCCTGATCGTGAATGCACTTGCCGGGGCATTTACTGGAACCAGGGTTATGATAAACAGTGAGAAAGTTACTTTGAACTCACCCTATATAAACCATTCGGCGATCACTATATTTGGCTTATTTGGCATATTCATAGTGGCATCAGTGATGGGTTTCAGTATTTACCGTGATTTTGAATATAACACTTATCCAATGTTTTTCACTAAACCTGTAAGCAAAGCTTCATATCTTCTGGGCAGGTATTTTGCCAATGGATTGATCTTAACATTTATTTTATCAGGAACAGGACTGGGGATGCTGGTGGGTCAATTTTGCCCCTGGCTTGATAAAGCTGCCTTTGGTCCTGTAAATTTACTATATTATATATATCCTTATCTGGTGAATGTGCTGCCGAATGTGCTTTTTACCGGAGCAATATTCTTTTCACTGGCATTTGCCACACGCAGGATGCTGCCGGTATATATAGCAGGAATCGTACTTTTTGTGGGATATTTCATTGGTACGGCGTTATTCGACAGATTGGAGATGAAGGAAGTGGCGGCCCTGATCGATCCTATGGGGATGAATGCTGTTGGAATGGTTTATGAGAATTTCTCAGTGGTGGAACGCAATACAAAAATGCCTCCTTTTACCGGGTTATTGCTCTTGAACAGACTGATCTGGCTGGCAGCAGGTGGGATATTGATGCTGATCACGTATCTGAAATTCAAATTCAGTCAAACCATGGTTCCGGGGAAAGCCAAAAAGGAAAAGGTGGTTGAAACCAGCTATGTGGAGATTGAAGTGCCTGTTGTGCATAAAGATTATTCCTGGAAGCAGAATCTGAAACGCTGTCTTAGCTTTATCAAGCTGGAATTTCAGGAAATAATCAGCAGTGCAAATTTTATTACTATCGCTTTTGCGGGTCTGATTCTGCTGGTGGTATCATTATTACAAAGTAACAGATTCTATGAAACCCAGGTGCTGGCAATAACCTATAACGTGACAGCAGTGATCAATGCCAATTTTGCCATGATATCACTTATCATCCTTTTGATCTATACTGGTGAGACCTTATGGAAAGCGCGAGAGCATAAACTGGATGGGATCCTGGATAGTCAACCGGTTCCGAACTGGGTATATTTATTTTCTAAATTCACTGCTCTGCTTTTGGTGCAATTTTGTCTGATCCTGGCGGCGAGTATAGCAGGTATCATCTACCAGGTGCTCAAGGGTTTTAGTGATATAAATCTTGGTTTATATGCAGCAAATCTTGGTTTGAGTATGGTAAGTATTACTCTGTTGGCAGCATTGATATTTTTAGTGCATATCCTGGCTAATAATAAATTTGCCGGACATGCTCTGGCGATTGGCAGTTATTTTTTATTCAGTAATTTCAGTTTAGTTGGTCTGGAGCATCCCTTATTCAGTTATGGCAGAGGTGGAAGCTGGATGTATTCGGATATGAATGGTTTTGGTAATATGCTTGCCAGGTGGGGAAGTTTCAGAATATACTGGGCATTTCTGGCAGCGATCTTTCTGGTTGTTGGTTTATTATTTTATCCGCGGGGCAGGGAATCAAGCTTTCGTAAAAGATGGCAGATCTGCCAGCAAAGATATGGTAAAGATTACAAAATTGCCTTAATAATATTTCTGGTAGGATTTATTGGTATGGGAAGCTATATCTTTTATAATGAGAACGTGTTGAATGAATTTAAGCGGACAAAAACAGGGGAACTGGAGCAGGTAAATTTTGAGAAAAAATATCAGCATTATGATGACATAGCTCAACCTCGCTATACTGATGTGTATGTGCAGGTAGATATATATCCAGGATCAAACAGGGCAGAAGTGCAGGGAAAGATGACAGCACGGAACAAAACTTCTCAGCCGATCGATTCTCTGATAGTGATTCTGAATACTGACCTTGATTATAATTATTTTTCCATGGACAGGGAATATCGGGCAAATGTGGTTGATACTGATTATGGGCTATATTCCTATAAACTTGCCAGTCCTTTGCTACCGGGAGAAGATATAGTGATAGAATATGATTGCACTATCCAGCCCAAAGGCTATTTTCCGGCAACGAGTGTTGTGGAAAATGGGACATTTTTTAATAGTATGACTTTTTTCCCGCATCTGGGATATTCAGATAATTATGAACTGTCCAGTGAGGAGAAAAGAAAGAAATATGGACTGGAGCCAAAACTGCGGATGGCAAAAGTGGATGATGAAAAGGCAAGAATGAATACCTATATCAGCGATGATGCGGATTGGGTTAATTATGAAGCAATATTATCCACCAGCATTGACCAGACAGCTATCACACCAGGCTATCTGCAAAAGGAATGGGAAGAAAATGGCAGGAAATATTTCCACTATAAGATGGATCATCCGGGTTTAAATTTCTTTTGTTATGTTTCTGCCCGTTATGAAGAAAATCATGATGTGTGGACAAATGAATCCGGTGAAGACGTTGAATTGACTATCTATTATGATCATCATCATCCCTATAATACAGAAAGGATGATAAAGGCACTTAAAAGTGGACTTGGTTATTTTAGTAAAAACTTTGGGCCTTATCCAGACAGGCAGGTGAGGATCCTGGAATTTCCCAGGTATTCTTCCTATGCCCAGAGCTTTGTAAACACCATTCCCTATTCAGAAAGTATTGGCTTTGTAGCTGATGTGAGAGAGAATAGTGAAGATATAGATTATCCTTACAACGTGACAGCACATGAACTGGGTCATCAATGGTGGGCACATCAGGTGATTGGTGCAAATGTGCAGGGCAGTGTGCTGATGAGTGAAGCTTTGGCACAATACAGTTCTTTGATGGTGATGGAAAAGGAATATGGCAAGTCACAGATAGGCAGGTTTTTGAAGCATGAATTAAGCTCATATCTGATTGGAAGAGGTGGAGAATCCCGAGAAGAACTGCCTTTATACCTGGTAGAAAGCCAGCAGTATATTTATTATTATAAAGGTGCTGTCATCATGTATGCTCTGCGGGATTATTGCGGAGAAAAAGCAGTTAATTCTGCCTTGAAGAAGTATTTGCAGGCTACTGCCTATGAGGAACCACCATATACGAACTCCCTGGAATTCATGGAATATATTGAACCAATTGTACCTGACAGCTTAAACTATATTATTGATGACTGGTTCAAGAAAATTACTTTGTATGATAACAAAATGAAAAAGGCTGAGTGCTGGCAGGAAGGTAAGCGTAAATATCGGGTGGAACTGGAATTTGAGATGAATAAGTATTATGCTGACGGTCAGGGAAATGACAGCAAGGCAGAGATGAATGATCTGGTGGAAATCGTGATATTTGGTAATGCTTATGTGAAAGGTAAACAGGTAAAAAGACCAGTGTATCAGAAAAAGCACAGGTTAAATTCAGGAGAGCATAAATTGACTGTCTATACAAAGCGAAAGCCACAGGAGGCAAGTATAGATGGGATGTTTAAGCTGATAGATAAGAATATGCTGGATAATTCAGTTAAAGTGAAGATCATTGATGAA
>JAVCDJ010000111.1 GCA_030765845.1 Candidatus Stygibacter australis | reverse complement strand
CAGGATCACCAGATCACCATAATTGAAAGTATAATTCACACTAATTTGCCATTCTATGGTTGTGTTAGCCCTTATCAATGACCAGGTCTGGGTTCTGATTTCCAGAAGATCATCCATCACTCCTTTGACAATGGCATCTTCCACATGTTGGCTCTCTTCCAGAAAATATCCTAACCAGTTATCTGCATTAGCAGTAAGGTCATCAAATTCGTAATATGGGTCCATTAGATATCCACCAATATAAAATTGCCAGTTTGTTTGAACTTTAATACCTCTAAAGCTGAAAAATGGATAATTAAGAGGTGTCCATTCAAGATCACCTTCATCGTTTACTCCTTCACAAACTTCATCACCAGTTTCGGGATTCCACTGATCAAAGATATCTACAACATTAGGCACGGTACTCCAGAATGCATCCATCGCAGCATCAGGGCAGAGATAATCGTATTGCCCACCATTATTAACCCCGTCAGAAACATCCAGCCTGGGATAGCAAATCCATCTGTAAGTTACTCTGGTCATATCAAAATGATCTCTTTGATAAGGGTAAATGCCCATATCTGCAGGGCTGTAATCATCATCTTCATCAGCATTAGGATCCCCAGTATCAATACAGCCGCTGCCCCACTTGATGTGATAATCATCATTAGCTGCTGAAACAAAATCAGGATCACTGGTTATACAGTTTGAAAGATCTGCATTTGAGTTATCACAACCATTTTTCAGGCAAGAGTAATTGATATCACAAGTGTAAGTGGATGTGGAAATATTTGGTGAAGCTTCAGAAAAAATGCTATTCTCAATTAAAGCTGATTTGTAATAATCATAATCAGTACCCAAATCTAATCCCTTGGCTCCATTTCCGGTAGTTACTGCATTGTTTGCAATGGTACTGAAATCTATCTCAAGTACCGGTAAGGTTTGACTTGAACAACCTGGGTAATATATTGCTCCGCCATAATCATCTGCAGTATTTTCGTAAAAAATACTCCGAGAAATAGCTAAATGCTTACAACCTTCACTTCTATAATCAAAACATATCGCTCCACCTTTTCCTGCAGTTGCTTCATTGCTATAGAATTCACAATTATCAATTATTACTGATGAATTATATGAGTATATTCCACCACCATTATCCGCTTCATTATTCCTGAAAATACAGTTCTCTATTGTTGATGTGCTCATATTAAGGGTATATAATCCCCCACCATTATTATCATCACCATTGTGTTCAACAATACAATTCAAAATATCTGCATATACTCTATTAGCACGAATTCCCCTGGTTCCATTCTTTACAGTAAAGCCATTCAATTCCACATCAAAGTTAACTCCACCAGCGTTTCTATAAAAACTCACTGCTACATCATTCTGCCCATAAGCATCTATTACAGTGTTTTCCACATCCTCCCAATTACCGCTAACACTGTAATTACTCCTGATAACAACTGGTATATAAGTCTGGTTTGCATAATTTCTGATTGCTTCATAATATATTCCCGGATATACAAATATAACATCTCCAGTTGAATACACATTAATTGCATTCTGTATTCCATCAAAATGAGTTGTACCCCATCCTGGAGTAGTCGAGGTATAATCATCATCTACGTAGAGGGTAATAGCACATAGCAATATGGGTAATAGCATAATTAATGCTAAAATATAAATTTTTCCTTTACACATAATTATCTCCTGTGTAATTTAAAACTGTTTTATCGTTTCATAGCTGCCTGTTCATTCATAGTGTTCAGGCAGTTCTTTATTTTTATGAAATCAAAATCAATAAAATTAATCCGTAAACATGTTTATCAATCGTATCGCTTCAAATATTTGAAGCCACCTGATCAGCCAAATTTAAATCTATCTTCCTGGTGAATCCATAACAGTCTCCAGTATTCGTATAATTCTACTGCCCTATATATATATATATATAGTAAATTAGAGAATCTTTGTTCTTGCCGTGTTTTCCACTCATTTATGTTTCCTCAATAGATATTATCTCTTTTTTGATTCAAATCCGAATATGGTACATCTGCCAAAATGCTGTCAAGACAATAAAATTATTTTTGTTAAAGAATGTATTATATCATAATATAGAATTAGCACCCTGCCAGTTATACGTTATGGCGATGTACTCATCGAAATGACTTGAGAAGGATTCTGTTTTACCCCGGTCTTAAGTTAGTCAGGAAATACCATCCTAATTCAATACCCACTCCCCGCCAAGCAGAAGTTTTGACTTTGATTTAGATATCAATTCCTAAATCCCAGACCAGGGATGGTCTGGATACAACAAAATCATCCTAAACAGCCTCTATCACTACGTCCATAGCGTCCATCCAGTCCATTTAGTCCCTACTAAGTGCCTATAAGGTTGCCGGACAGACCACGGCATGACATTATAATGTTATGCCGTGGTCTGTCCGGCAACTTTATAGGTGGTCAAAATCTTCCTGATTGACAGAAAATTACTTTACAGTGGGGTGGTATAGTTAAAAAGTATGCCATCAGGTAATTAAAACTGTAATGGAGGAAAGATGAAGCATTTATTGCTTATCATAATACTATTGATCCCCCTGGCATTGTTCTGCGCCAGTTATCAATTTGCCCTGGAATTATATCAGGATGGTTTATATGAAGAAGCTATCGTGGAATTTCAAAAGGTAATCGATGAATATCCCACCAGTGAGGAAGCAGAAACCTCCCTCTTTTATATTGGTGAAAGCTATAGAACTCAGGAAAACTGGGCAAAGGCGGAATCGTCTTTTGCCAGGTTAATGCGAGCTTATCCGGGAACTGATAAGCCAGACCGTTATCAATATTATCTTGCCCTGATGCAGTATGAACAGGATAAATATCAGGAAGCAGTCACCCAGTTTGAAGATCTGATCGAGAATTATCCCAATTCACAATACAGCAAACTGGCACTTGTGGATTATGTGAACTGTTATTATCTGCTGAATGATTATCGCAGCACGATCCTACATGGAGAACTTCTGGTGCGGAATTACAGTGAAAATGATCAAGTGCCGGAACTTCTACTGTTGGTAGCTAAAGCGAGTTTTGCTGATAATAATGCTGATAAAGGCAGGCAGATAATGAAGCAGATTGCTGATGATTATCCTCAATCGGATGCTCGCTGGCAAATGATCGATCTGCAGATGGAGCTTCTGGAAAAGGAAAAAGGCATTCAGGCAGTGATAATTGAGCTGGAGAAGATACTGCTGGAGACAGTACCGCGACAATATGAAAAGCGAATGCGGCAGCGGCTGGTAAATGATTATCTGGAAACAGAGAACTATCAGTCAGCCATGCAGAATCTGGAAGAAATGGTGGAGAAATATAATAATGCTGATGATCTGGATGAGCTCATCCTGCAATATTTGAATACAGCGCTGCAATTGAAGCAGTATGCCAAAGTAACTGACAATCGCCAGCTTTTTGATAAAGTGATGCGTGAAAGCGAGTTGAAAGGCAAGTATGAACTGGCAATTGCCTGGGGATATTTTTCAGCAAGAAATAGTGGTGAAAGCCAGAAAATAGTAGATAAACTGCTATCTGAGGAAAATACAGGGGAGCTACAGTCAGAAACTTATTATCTTGCGGGGAAGATTGCCGAAAAAAAGGGGCGCTATAAGGAAGCAATAGATTACTGGCAGAAAATATTACCGTTTAATCCAGAAAATGCTCCTCAGATACTTTTGGATATCGGTTTTATTTACCATAGCCGATTTAATAATTATGATATGACCATGAATTATTGCAGACAGATCATCACAAATTACTCAAATCCCCATTATCAGTTTATAGCAAAACGCCTTTTAGCTGATTGTTACAGTAAACTGGGTGATTATGCCGAAGCACTGAGAGTATTGGAAAGCATCAATCTGAAAGAGGCGGAAATTGAAGGTCAGGAATATTACATAAAGAAGAGTATTGAGTATATCCGCAAATATGAACTGGAAGATTATGAGCAGGGTTTCAAGAAATTATTGAATTCACTCTCTACTTATCTTGAGTATAATAATCCGGCATTATTGCAGGAAAATCTGGCAGAAATCCTGGCGTATGATCTGAAAGATTTTGCCAGGGGAGCGTCGCTATTATCAGCAAGCAGTCCGGAAACCGGCTATCGAAAAGCACTAATTCTTTTGAGCCAGGCAGAAAAAATTGCCTCAACCTATATCATCATGGATAATATGGGGAATGCTGGTAATGAAAAAGCACCCTATGATGACCTGCTCTTAGAAGTTAATACCATATCCTTTAATCTGGGTGACACTTTGCCTGAAGACAGAAAAGAAGAGATCAAAATCAAAAAACTACTCATTATCAGTGGGCATGGCAGAGACGTTGTTTCCCGGCAGGAAAATTACTTGAAAAAATATCCCGATGGCGAAGCCTATAATGAATTTTTACTGGAACTGGCAGATAAATATGAAGCAGATAAAGATACCTTGAAATTAGTTGAAGCATGGCAAAACCTGCATAAGGATGATCGGATATCAGAAGGGGAATATTTTCGGACTCAGATCAAGCTGGCAGAATATTATTATCATTCAGGTAATACCCAGGCAGCTTATGAGAAATACAGCCAGTTTCGCAATGAAATCACTTACAACCAGCCGGAAGTTATGTATCACTTTGCCCGGGTGGAATTTGAGCATGGCAGCAAACTTGGTGTTTTAGGCTCACTTCTATTTTTGATAGATAACGTGCCAGGCTTTGCTTCTTATAATGAAGCACTGCTATTTTTGATTAATGGATTGCGCTGGGCTGATGAACGGCTGAAAGCAGTGGAATATGCTCAATATGTACCTGAAGAGATGCGTGATGCAGAATTTTACCAAGAGATGGCAGATGACTATCTGCGTTATGACAAACTGGAAGAAGCTAAGACAAGCCT
>JAVCDJ010000110.1 GCA_030765845.1 Candidatus Stygibacter australis | reverse complement strand
CCATTAACATCCACCTGATAGATGTATAACCCACCATCTACAGGATTGCCATCATCATCATCTTTATACCATTGATAAATATATCTGTTTTGCCCCATTCTTAACGGTTCAGAGGTTAGTTCCTTGATCAACCTCCCTCGCCGGTTCAATATCTTTCCGGTAATATCACCGGGAGATTCTCCTGAATCAATTCTGAGAACACAATATTCATCAGTCCAGGTGACTGTATGGGGCAATGGAACAACATCTTCCCCACTCTTAGTTGCCCTAACGGTCACTTTCACCTCAAAATCACGTCTTGCCCTATCATAGAGATAGGTAGCCGTGAATGGTATGTAAACTGTTCCGATCCAACTGTTTTGTGGTGTGAATGTAACATTAAAACCATCAAGAATGACTGACAGAGAATCATTATCTGGGGAACTGTCATACCCGGTTGTAAGTGTAATATCATAATCGCTTTGCAGGAATTGAGAGAAATCTATTATATGCTCTCCAGAATTCTCATAGAATGTGAATAATCCACTATCTACAGCATTTGCTAAAGCATCCAGATCAATTGCTGGAGCTTTTACGAATAAACCAAATAAAATCTCAGAATAAATGCCTGACGTGTTTTCTGTGGCAGTTAAAGTGAGATTTTGCACTTCCGGGCATTCATTATTAGGAATAAGGGTGAATTTAGTTGCTGCCTGTGTGATTTCCAGTCCTTCACCTTCAGATAACGAAAGATAGAAGCTGTCTCCTTCAAGATCGCTGACATAATTGGCAAATTCAATCTCCAGAGTCTGGTCATTTTCCATAATGAAATCATATACAGGATCAAAACGAGGAGGATCATTCACAGGAGAAACATTCACTTGAATCTCATCACTATCTGAAGCTCTATTACGGCTGTCATAAACAATGAAGGTGATTGTTTCCATACCATTCCAGTCTTCCTCTGCACTCAGTGTCACATTATAATCGGATATGGTGACAGAAATACTATCATTGCCTGTGGCGCTTATAAACAAATCATCCTCATCCTGATCCGTGATATATGGGGTGAAATCAATCTGCAGTTCTTCATCTTCATTGAAGGTGAAATTAGCTGGCAAGTCAATCACTGGAGGATGATTTATTTCCTCCTGTATCACAATAACCCGAAGGCTGTCTATGGCAGGGATATTACCTCCGTCAATAACACTGAAAGGTACTATTTCCGTACCTCCCCAGTTGGGGGGTGCATTAAAGATAACCGTGGTACTGATTACCTGTACGCTAATCGGACCAGAGTAAGAAGTACTAAGCGTCAGTTCAAGGTTGCTATTATCCATATCCTGCAGATACTGATCAAAGTTGACCTGTCGCTCAATTTCACCAGCCAGGATGATACCGTCATCTGGCAGATCAATTTCAGGTGGATCATTTACAGGAGTAACGTTTACAATGAAAGTATCAATACTGCTGGCTCTGGTAATATTGTCTACAGCTTCTATCACCACTTCATCCGCTCCAAAGAAATTGGCAGTAGTGCCCAAAGTGAGCGATAATCCTTCCACTCTGGCAGTAATATTTGGGGTACCATACACAATAATAAGTACATCATCATCATCAGGATCAGAAACATAACCCGCAGTGAGTGAATCCGCAAAATTGATCATCAGTTGCTCATCTTCAGCATAAGTAAAACCACTGACTGGTAATTCAATAACCGGAGGTTGATTTCCCAATGAATCCTGAATTACAATGATCTCCACAATATCAGTATCAAAATCACGACCCTGATTATCGCTAACAGTAAAAGTACGATACTCTCGAGGAGTCGAATTTTCGGGGGGCTGAATGGAAACGATGGATCCTTCAATGATAATATCCACAACACCATCATCAACAGTAAGTTCCAGAATATTTCCATCGACATCATAAATCCAGAGAGAATCAGCAAAATTCATAGTATTTTCAGCATGTGTGCTATTTTCAAGGATATAGAAAGAACGATCATCAATATCAATCACCGGAGGATCATTGAGTGGTCCCACTATTATCTGCACTTCCATACTGTCTGCTGCTGCACCTTGATCATCCTGAGCATGGAAATACACAAATTCATTACCAAACCAGTTTTCGGCAGCAGAAATAGTGACATTAGTACTTTCAAATTCAAATATAGTATTTGTGTTACCACTCACACTCAGAATGATCTGATCACCTTCTGGATCACTTACGTAACCTTCGGTGGCAAAATCCCAGGAATCCGACTCGTCTTCATCGATTGAAAATGAAATTGGCAGTGCCAGAACTGGTGGGTCATTTACCGGTGTTACGATAACATCCAGACTATCAGAAGATAGCACTCGTCCAGTGACTCCATCATCTACATTAATAGTTATAAATTCTGTCCCATTCCAGTCAGGTGTAGAGCTAAAGGTAAGAACCATATTTTCAACAGAAATATCTATCTCAGTATTTCCAGACCAACTGAACGTAAGATTATCATAATCAGGATCAGATACGTAATCATACATATTAACAGCCAGACTGCTGTCTTCCGGGAAAGTAATAAAGTCCTGCAGGTTGATAACCGGCAGATCATTTACGGGCACTATCTCAGGATAAAATGGGTAAACATAGGGTTGGGTCAATGTGTATCCATCAGTAGCTGTCACCGTTACAAGAGGGCTTCCAAATTGATTGTAAACCGAATTTAATTCCAGAATATTATCGGTTACAACTGCTGATATCAAATCTTCATCAAAACTCACCGAATAACTGAGATCATCTCCGTCCAAATCGTTAAAATGATCATCCAGATTAATTGTTATAGGTTCAAAATCTTCAAATATTGTATCAGTAAAAGTAATGGCTGATGAAAGTTGCGGATAATGATTATTCACAGCTCCCGGGTTCGTATGCTCTATTTCTGTCTGATTAAAAAAGAAATTAGTTACTTCCATTGGTGTTTGACCCAGATTATAGAAGAAATCTATGTTTAATAAGGCTCCTTCACCAGTGATCACCTCTGTACTGGAATACGTACAATGAAGGTTACCGCGAGTTTCATCTATCGTTAACGTTCCCAGACTATCTACTATGACTTCATCGAGATTATAACCTGTATATTGCACAATCCCATTGGTAAACTGCAGATCGAACTCAAAACTGCGAACATCCCAGTCTGGAATTAACTCGGTGGTGAGAATTGGAACTGTTATCGGCACGCCATTTTGACCACCGGTATCTATACTGTTTATGGTAATTTGAACATCGTCCAGCACAATTTCATTAACTGTAATATGAACAGTTCTGATTAGTGAATAAGCCTGTCCATCATAAGCCTGATAGGTAAATGTAACATCATGATTAGTGATATCCTCAGCTAAATAGATAAATGATCCGGTATCTTCAAAGCTTTGCAATATTCCACTCATTGGATTACTTACCAGTACTGCTGTCAAACCTTCTGGTCCATTATCTGGATCCTGATCATTATGCAGAACCCCATTAACGGCATGAACTATCAGTGCCTGAGTTTCATAAACTTCATAAACATCATCATAAGCGATTGGACTTTGGTTATCTATATCAGCAACTGATAAATATACTGTAGCTGTACCCTCGCCCGTCTGATTATCAGTAGCTGTCACTGTGATCTCATAGTATCCAGGTATAAATGCCTGCTGCACAATCATTCCTTCCACACTTCCGCCACCATTTTCAGTCCAGCTCCATACTACACTTAAAATTTCACCATCTATATCATAAGAATCATTGGCACTGAGCCAGACATTGGCAAAACCAGAAGTATCAGCCTGAGCAGTTAGAGATGGATCAGTAATAACTACTGGCAGATCATTAACTGAAACAACCGTGATATTCACACTCGTTTCCACAAACAAATCTTCACTATCTGTTGCGCGGAATATGAGCGTTTCGCTTCCATTCCAGTCAGGATCAGGAGTGATCGTGACTGCTCCATTATTTTCCATAACCTGAAGATTTATGTCACCATAGCAGGTGTAAATCAGTTCATCGCCATAATCAAGATCATGATCACCAAAAATGTTATTAAGATTTATTGAACTATCAGTAGAATCTTCCTGAATGTCAATATTCTGGATTTGAGTAATTATATAAGGTGGATCATTTACAAAATTGACAGTAACATCCACTTCATCCACTGCAGAGCCACCATTTCCATCATTAACTGTAAAGGTGAGTGTTTCGGTTCCGCTCCAATATTCTTCTGCATCAAATACCACTCCCAGCACATCGATATCAACCAGAATATGCTGGTTACCGCTGCACTGGAGCGTTAAAGGATCATTATCAACATCATCAATATATTGATTGAAATCTCTTACAAGGGACGCATTCTCATTGAAATTAAATCCCGCCTGGGGCAGATTGATCACAGGGTCATCATTTACTGGCGTGAAGATAATATCAACCACGTCACTCGCACTGGCTCGCATCACGTTATCATATACTATAAAGGTTAGTGTCTCTGTACCATTCCAGTTATCTTCGGGATTAACGTAAACTTCATAACCATAAGTAGTAATATCAGTATGTATCTCTCCATTAACTACGATGATCAATTGTTCATCGTCCTGATCACTCACATAATCTTCCATATCAATTATTAATACTACATCTTCTTCAGATGTTAAACTGGCTGGCATATCAATTTCCGGAGCATGATTATTTACTCCTTGATAAACCTCAACGCTGATTGTATCAGGAGCAGAATATTCCTCTCCATCATCTACCGTGAAGGTGATATCTTCTGTACCAAACCAGCCACTGCAACTTAATCTGACTGTCGTAGCAATAACCTCAATATCAATATTGTCATTTCCGGAATAGTTTATATTCAGATTATCACCATCAACATCTGCCATATACAAGTGGAAAGGAATATCCAAAGTTGTATTTTCCGTAAATGCTATTTCTGCAGGTAAATTCAAAGTGGGAGCATCATTAACAGGTAGAACCTGCACATCCACAAAATCCATGGCATACGTGTAACCGTCAGATACAATAAAAGTTATTCTTTCTGTTCCTGACCAATTAGTTGCTGCTGAGAAATTTACCAGTTCATTTGCCTGAATATCTACAGTGATCATAGCATTATTGGTTACTAATAATGAAAGTTCGTCTCCATCATAATCATAGATATACTGATTAAAATCCACTTGTAGAGATTCATCTTCATTAAAAGTGATTAAGTCTGGCAGCGTGATCTCAGGATCATTATTTGCCTGACCGGAATATACATTTACCAGCATACTATCGGTAGCAGATTCATTATACTCATCCCACACCGTAAAAGTAATCATTTCTGAGCCTACCCAGTTGGAAAGGAAAGTCACCTGCAAATTGGTAATATTGATCGAGATATTGTCATTTCCACTATATGTTAAAGTAAATGATGGATCATCGTCAACGTCATTTATGAAGGGTGTAAACACCTCATATCGGGGAATATCTCGAGAAAGTCCAATTTCGGGTGGCAATACGAGTGTTGGTGGATCATTAACGGGTGTTACTATCACCTGTACTTGCCCAATAGCAGTCAATCTGCTTATGTTATCAATCACCTCAAAGGTAATAGTTCTGGTTCCATTGTAATTTGTATCCGGTATAAATGTGACCAAACTACTTTGAATAGTTACTGCAATATTCGGGTCAGGTATGGAATTAATTATCAAATCATCATCATCCGGATCAGAAATATACTGCGAAAAGTCGATTTGCAATTCAGTATCTTCTGCCAAAGTGAAACCTTCCTCCGGCAAATTTATCTCCGGAGCATGATTCCATTCACCTAATATCACACGTACCAGTGTACTATCGGAAACACTCACAACACTGTCAGTAACTGTGAAAGTTATCCATTCCTCCCCAATCCAGTCATCAGGAGGATCAAGATATACCGAATAACCAACGATATTGACCAGGATGGTATCATTTCCAGCAAAATCCAATTGCAATACTTCCTGATCAGCATCACTTACAAACAGGTTAAAATCAAGAACTTCTGTGGTGCTATCTTCAAACTCAATTAATTCTGGCAAATTGAGTACTGGCAGATCATTTACTGATGTCACGGTTACTTCTATATCATCATAAGCAGACAATCGGCTGCCACTCTGGCTATCAAATATTTCAAACCCGATTGTTTCTGTGCCATTCCAGTTAGCAGCAGGTGTAAGTGTCACCAGAGTATCAGGGGCAATAGAGATAGCAATATGATTACTTGGTTGAGGGAAGATCAAAATGTAATCACTGCTATCCGCATCTGATATATATTGCATAATATTAAAAGTATAATTTTCATCTTCATTGAAATTGATTTGCTCAGGCAGGTTTATTACCGGAGCATGGGGAAAAGCTCCCGGAGTAACGTGTATCACAACGTCAGCAGATGCTGTTTCATTATAATCATCCGTTACTGTGAAGGTAAGAGTATCTGAATCAGCCCAGTCTTCAATTGCTGTAAATACTACAATATAAGTACTGCCTGATTGCTGGATATCTACAATTATAAAATCATCACCTGTATAATCTACATCAAGGTTGCTGCTATCCACGTCATAAAAATAATCATTAAGAATAATAGTTCTCGATGAATTTTCCTGGAATGTAAATCCACTCGCAGGAAATTCGATAACTGGAGCATCATTTACAGAAGTTACGATCACTGGTACATTATCAGATTCTGCCTGCCCCTGTTCATCAATTACCCAGAAAGTTAAAAGCTCTGTTCCATACCAGTTAGCTGATGCACTCAGATTCACATAAGTGCCGGTAATACTTACAATGATATTTTCATTACCGCTCACTGTGAGTTCCAGTTGATCATTCTCATCTTCATCGCTCACATATCCTTCTGCTTCAAAATCTAACTGCAGGCTCATATCTTCATTAAAAGTCAGTGATGGAGGTAGATCTATCTCAGGAGGTGTATTGGTACTTCCTTGAAATACTGTTACATTCACTGAGTCCATAGCGGTACTTAAGCTATCATCAGTTACTGCAAAAGTGATCATTTCCTCACCAGACCAGTCTGTATCTTCCAGATAGAAGTGGACGATCATTTCTTCAATACCCACACTGATATTTCCAATATGATCACAACTCAAACTCAAACTATTACTATCTATATCATCTACAAAGTGATTGAAATTCTGATAGAGTATATCTGACTGACTAAAACCAAAACCACTAACTGGAAGTGCTATTGTGGGTGCATCATTTACTGGAGTTACATTCAATATAGCTGAATCATGTACCTCAATCCTGCTCACATTATCCATTAAACTAAATTGTAGAGTTACTGAACCAAAATAGTTCTCCGCAGGCATCAAAGTCACCTGCATCCCGTTTACCTGGATATTTACTAAAGGATTATAAGTATAGGATATACGCAGCCCATCACCATCTTCATCTGATGCCCAGGGAGTAAAATCCAGAATCAACTGCTCATCTTCCGCAACTGTCCAGGCATCTGGCAGATTCAATACTGGAGCATGATTCCAGCTACCCCGCTGGATTACCACTAATACGGAATCACTAACTGATGAACTGCCGTCTGCGGCATTAAAAGTGATCATTTCACTACCATACCAATCATCTTCAAAAGCTTCAAATGAAACTCTGTAATTGAAATTAGATACATCTATACTATCTGTGAGCTCCCAACTGATAGAAAGCTGGTCACCGTCCACATCACTTAGATAGGGTGCAAAATCTACTTCTATTTGACTATTCTCTTCAAAGACAATGCTATCTGGCAATACCATCACCGGAATATCATTTACAGGAGCTACAATCACATCTACAAAATCAGTTGCTGATGCTCTGCCTTGAGTATCCCAAACCACAAAATCTACCCGCTGCGTACCAAACCAATTCGGCTCTGGAGTAATGGTCACATATAACTGATTTATATCAAATTCCAGGTATTCATAATTTCCTGCAGTTATCACCATATCGTCACCATCAGCGTCATCTACGTAATTATTAAAATTAAAGAGTGCATCCTGCTGATCTTCCACCAGATCAAAATTATCTGGTAAAACTATCGTTGGGGCATGATTATCTTCACCTGCTTCGATAATGATATCTACAGTATCTGAACCTTCACCCAGATTGTCGTCAGTTACGGTAAAGGTTACTGCTTCCGTATCTATAAATGCCTCTACCGTTGAGATATTAATTACGAAAGTACCTTGTATTAATTCTATTTCAATATTCTCATTTCCAGAAAAACTCAATTGCAGAAAATCATCATCTGTGTCGATATCAGAAATATAGGGACCCAAATTCAGGGAATATTCTGGATTTAAAAGATCTTCACTGATTATAAAACTGGCAGGCAAAACTATTACTGGATCATCATTAACCGGAGTGACAATCACTTCCACATTATCTGAAGCTGTTGATCTGCCAGTCATATCATCAAACACATAAAAAAGCATTTCTTCTGAGCCAAACCAATCAGGTTCTGCTGTGAAAGTAACTTCAAATCCATCTATTTCTATGATCACTTGGTGATTACCAGTTACTGAAATAAATAGTTCATCTCCCGGGTCAGCATCAGATATATATCCTTCTGCTTCAAAATCTACTACCAGTTCTCCATCTTCTTCAAACGTAAAGCCTTCTGCCGGAAGATTGATCTCGGGCGGTGTATTACTACTACCTTGATAAACCCTGATGATCATACTGTCGGTTGCTGTGAGGCTGTCTGGATCCATAACAGTAAAGCTGATTTCCTCTTCACCAAACCAGATTTCATCCTGAGGTTCAATTGTAACCATAAAACCGTTAGCGATAGTTATATTAAGATGATTAGCTCCACCATCCGTAAGCAACAGCGCATCTCCATCCACATCATCCACAAAGAAATAGAAATTCTCAAATAAGTATTCCTCCTGCGTCATGGACAGCTCTTCTGGTAATTCTATTGTGGGCGCATCGTTTACAGGATTAACTATTATCTCTACATTATCTGAAGCGATTGCTCTGTCATCAATCACATTATCTATCACGTTGAAATATAAAGTTGTAATGCCATTAAAATCCTCATCTGGTATCAGATATACCAGTGTATCTTCTATTATAGAAACCGTGATATGTTCATTATATGCACAGGTAATTATCAATTGGTCATCGTCATCAATATCATCAATATATTGTCCAAAATCAAACTGCTGAGGGATATCCTCATCCATAATAAATTGATCTGGCAAAACGATTGTGGGAGCATGATTCCATTGTCCCTGAAGCACCTCCACACTCATGATATCAGTATCAAATCCTGTGCTGTCATCTTCTATTCTGAAGGTGATATCTTCTATTCCATAAAAATCATCTTCACTGAAATCGATATTATATCCGCCACCCTGATCAACAATGATATACTCATTACCTTCCCAGCTTATATTCACTGCATCACCGTCCACGTCCTGAATATAATTCGCAAAGTTGATCCTCAAGATGTCATTTTCCACAAATGATATATATGTGGGTAAATTAAGCACCGGATCATCATTCTGCGGACGAACAGTGAAGGTCATTGAAGCTTCAGCAGAAGCTCTTATTGTTTCAGTATCATAAGCAGTAAAGTGTATTGCTGTAGAACCATACCAGTTGGCATTCGGAACTATCCGCACGTCAAGACCATCAATAAATACGTCTATATTATCCACATCACTCACCTGCAAAACTATCTCGTCATTTGGGTCTTGATCAGAAACATAGCCAGTGAAATCTGCTTCCCACTCTGTATCTTCTTTGATGCTTACTGCGGTGGGCATCAAATCCGTAAACTCAGGAGCATGGTTCCATTCTCCAGGATCTACAATAATACTGATATTGTCACTTGCAGATAGACTATCTTGATCGGTTACTGTAAAAGTCATTGTCTCAGTACCAGAAAATCCCAAATCTGAACTGAAATCCACTAAAATAATATTATTCCCCAAAAGTCTTATTTCGACATCAATATTTACATTCCCTTCCACGGATAAAGTCAATTCATCTCCAGCATCAACATCTGAGATATAATTACTGAATTGCTGATTATAGAGTCCTTCACCTTCTGTATACATCAATTGCGGAGGAAGATTGATAACAGGAGCATCATTAACCGGTGTTACGACCACATTCACTTCATCAGATGCAGTTTCCCTACCCATATCATCAAATACATAAAAAGCTAAATCCTCATCCCCATACCAGTCCTGAATTGATGTAAAAGTAACCTCTGCTCCATTAATAGTTACCTGGATATTTTCATTTCCATAAACCAACAAACTCAAAGGATCCTCATCAATATCACTTATGTAACCTTCTGCTTCAAAATCTATCACCAGTTCACCATCTTCTGCAAAGGTAAACCCCTCCTCTGGCAATTGGATCACTGGTGGAGTATTCACGTTTCCACTTACTGCTGTTACCTGCACTACGCCATTATCAGTTTCACCAATCCCATCAGTTACTGTAAACGTGATATTTTCTGTACCACTATATTCATCCACTACATCAAATATTACCGTTGTATTGGCAATAAAAACGGTGATTCCACTCCAGCCTTCCGCGGTCAGTACCAAAGTTTCTCCATCCACATCATTCATAAAGGGAGCAAAATCCACTGGATATTGCTCACTGTTTGAGAAAGTGATCGAAGCCGGTAAATCAATAGTAGGTGCATCATTCACCGGAGTAACATCAATAGTTATTTCCTGACTGACAGAGGCTCTACCTCCCTGAGAATCATAAACTGTAAAGGTCATCAACTGACTGCCAAAATAATTCGCAGCCGGCATCAAAGTTACCAGACTATCTGTTGCTGTAAAGCCAATATTTGCATTATATCCAGCCGTTATTATCAGATCATCGCCATCCTGATCATACATATAAGGTCCAAAATTAAATTCTGTCGCCACATCTTCCTGCAAACTTAGTGTATCCGGCAAGGTCAATTGAGGTGGATGATTATTTGCTCCCAATGTTACTGTAACCTGCACGCTGTCTGTAGCTGTTAATTGTGGAATACCTTCATCAGTAGCATGGAAATTGATCAGTTCCGTGCCATACCATCCTTCTGGTGATGTAAAGGTGATCAGATAACCATCTCTGGCTATATTGATATTCTCATTACCATCCCAGGTAATAGTCAATAAATCTCCATCAGCATCAAAGGAATAATCTCTGAAGTTTTCCGTTAAACTTCCATTATCAGCAAATTCCCAACTGTCAGGCAGATCAAGCTCAGGTGCATCATTTACAGAATTTACCACAATTTGTACATCCTGACTGGCAGATGAACGATTCCCCGGCTCTGTATCATAGACCGTGAATTCCAGATTAACATCTCCATACCAGTTCATGCTCGGTCTAAAGGTTACTATCAATCCTTCTATTGTTGCCACCACGCTCTCATTGTATTCCACGTTCAAAGCCAGTTCATCTCCGTCTGCATCATACAGGTAGGGAGCAAAATCTATTTCCAGGTCAACGTCCTCATCAAGTGTGATTGGTTCTGGCACATTTATTTCTGGAGCATGATTAAAACTTCCCTGAACTACTTCAATAATTACTAATTGACTATCCTGCAGGAAACCATCGGATACAGTAAATGTTACTGACTCAACTCCATACCAGTTATCTAAAGGATCAAAGTGCACTACATCTCCCAGGATTTCAATATAGATAGTATCATTACCAGTAGCAGTTAATTCTAAACTATAACTATCAATATCGGAGATAAATTGTGAAAAATCCCAGTTAGGGTCATCGTTTTCTTCAATAATTATATCCTGCGTGATATTAATTACTGGGGCATCATTTACAGGAAATACAGTGACAGATATTTGTCCTGAAACCTGATCTCTGCTTCGCAGCTCATAGACCGTAAAATTCAAGTTTCGGTTGCCATTCCAGTTGGCTGCCGGATGGAAGGTAGCAATATTATTGCTGACTGAAGTACTTATATACTGATTCCCGGCAAAAGTAACCATCCAGTCATCCCCCTCTTCATCAGTCACATAATCATTGAAATCCAACGGATATGTTGTATCCTCATCAAATCCAATCGAATCCGGAAAAGCCTCTGATATCACAGGTGGATTATTTATACTGCTTTCCGTTACGATTACCAAAATACTATCTGTGGCTGCTTCAACACCATCATTCACCATAAAACTCAAGGTATCTGCTCCTACCCAATCATCTTCTGCAGTAAAAGTTACGACTGATCCGGTTACCTCCACTGCAATATGATCTCCATTAATCCCGCTTAAAAAAGGCGTTGTCCCATCAACATCTCCGTAAAAAGCATTTAAGTCAACAGTCAAATCATCATTTTCTATAAAGGTGTAACTTGTCGGTAATTCTATCCAGGGGGCATCATTAACCGCATCAACTATTATCGGTATAATTGCTGTATCATAAGCCCTGCCGCCACCGGGTGATGTATCATATACCCAGAACGTTACAAGTTCATCCTCACCATTCCAGTTATCATTAGCCCAAATGGTTACTTCCAGACCAGTGATTTGGATATGTAATGCATTATAAAGATCCGTTACCATCAATAGGTGATCATCTTCCGGATCTGTGTCTGGATCAAAAATGTAATCCGTAAAATCAAACTCAAATTGGGTATCTTCATCAAAAGTAAAAGATTCAGGCAAATTTACAAATTCAGGTGCATGATTCCAATCTCCTGTGGTGACTTGGATCAATATTGAATCTGATACCGGCTGGAAAAAATCTGTCACTGTAAAAGTTACCGTCTCTGATCCAATCCATCCACCTATGCCTTGTATATTAACAATTGAGCTTTGCTCCACTTGTGTTATACTGATATTTTCATTTCCTTCCCAGGTAAAAAACAGATTTCCATCATCGACATCGACCACATATTCACTCATATCTTTTGATAATATACTTCCTGTAACAACACTGAAAGTCCCGGTTATATTGAATTGTAATACGTCTTCTACTGGGTTTATTACAATATTCATAGTCCCCTGATCATAACCACCATGCTGATCATCTACCAGTATGCTGACCTCTTCCGAGCCATTTACATTTTCTCCGGCTGAGAAGGTTATCACTGATCCCAGACCACTTCCAGCAGCCTCTACCAGCTGATTATCAAATATCGTAATTATCAGATCATCGCCATCTGAATCTGTCACAAAACCTGCTGCCACAAAATCAATAGTCAGTTCATCATCTTCATCAAAATATTGGGCTGGTATTTGATTAATTACTGGCTGATGATTATTTTGCCACGACGTGACAATCACATCAACATCATCACTCGCCGACGCTTCACTTTCATCTTCCACGGTAAAGGTTAATACCTCGGTATTTATCCAGTTTGGATCAGGAATTATTATTGCTTCCATATCCTCATTATCTATCTCTACCGTTATATGTTCACTTCCCGGGCAAGTTATGGTCAATTCATCGGGATTAGGATAATCATATAAATCCACATCTGTAATATATGCCATCATATCTATTACAAATTCATCATTCTCCTCCAGATTGAATTCTCTGGGTAAATTGATCGCGGGTGCATCATTTACCGGAATTACTACTACTGTCATTGTACTAAACACTACTCCACTATTGCCATCAAAAGTATGGAATGTGATCTCTTCACTGCCGTTCCAGTTCTCTTCTGCACTGAATACAACTGTTGCTCCGCTTGCTTCTGTGAATATATTGCTGTTGCCCGAAGGTAATATTGTTAAAGCATCACCATCCAGATCAATCACCCAAAGACTGTCAGCAAAATTTACAAATAAAGTGTTATCTTCATCAAAACTGATAAAGTCTGGCAAATTCATGATTGGTGCATCATTTACACTATAAACCCTAACTTCCAGACTGCCACTGGCATTTCCTCCCATTCCGTCAGAAACAGCAAAATCCAAATCCTCTGCTCCAAACCAGTTCTCTGGTGCACTAAAGGTTACTGTCATACCAATTAATTCATGACTGATACTGTCATTTCCTGTAATCTCAATCACTAGATCATCACCATCTATATCGGTAATATAATTGCTCAGATCAAATACACCATTAGTATCCTCAGCAAATTCTATATACGGTGGAAAATTGATCTCAGGGTCATCATTCATGGGATTAACATTGACTGTTAGTTGCGCCGTAATTGCTGCTCCACCAATATCCTGGGCTACAAAATAAATCCCCTCACTGCCATTCCAGTCACCTTCCGGGATCAATGTTACTGTCGTTGAGTCTATATTTACAGCAATGTGCTGATTACCATAATAACCCAGATATATTTCTGAATTATCGTTATCAACATCGCTTACATACTGGCTGAAATCTAATATTAGCTGACTATCTTCATCAATACTCACCTGTGGCGGCAGATTCAATTCTGGAGGATCATTAACTGGCAGTACGCGTACTATAGTATTATCCTCTACCCAGGTCTGCCCTGTATAACGTATTCTAAAGGTCAATTCAGTTTCGCCCCAGTAATCCTCATCTGGCGTTAGTGTTACCATAGTTCCCTGGATATTTATGTTGATATTGTTATTGGCATCTGCACCAAGCTCAATTTCCAACCCTTCAGGATCGTAAATATATTCAGTAAAATCAATTTCTTCCTCTCCATCTTCTGCTATTATTATCATATTAGGCAGATCCAGTTCTGGTAAATCAGGTGATGCTACAAATATGATCGGAATTGTCTGACTGGTTCCTGTTCGCTGTCCACTGTCAAATACGGTAAATGTTACATCTTCTGTACCGTTCCAGTCCGGTGAAGATGATATATTCACGTCCAGTCCATTAAAGGCAATCAGCACTGATATATTACCAGTCGCCTGTAATAATAACTGGTCTCCGGCATCAACATCACTCACATATACATCAAAATCTACCCAGTTGCTGCTGTCCTCAGCAAAAGTGAACCCATCTACAGGTAAATTTATCACCGGAGCATCATTAACTGGTATTACCCTCACCAGCACCGCATCATTTACTGTACCACTGCCATCAGTTACTGTGAATGTAAGTGTTTCCTCTCCATTCCAGTTCTCTGTTTCAGTGGATAAGGTAACCATATAATCAGCAATATCCACATTGATATTATTATCACCGATTACTGACAGATCGGGAAATTCCCCATCCGGATCACCGGCATAATCCCTGAAATCTATTACATAATCATGATCCTCAAGAAAGACAAATTCTGCTGGCAGGTTCATATATGGTGGTTCACTTTCCACAATTGCAAAAGTAAATGGTTCTTCCTGATAATATTGATTATAGTGATTATCCAGATAATCGTCTGCTCGTGACTGCCAGGTTATTGGGCCTTCACTGTATCCACTCAATTGATAACTCACATGATATGCCCGGTAATGCTCATCTTCAGTCAAACCAAATTCAGGGGCTGCTTCAATTGTAAAATTACTAGCATTTATATTGGTTGCATTTACCCGCAAATCGATAGTTGTAGGATCTACTCCTGGATCAAAATCATATACATAAAAACTGATCTCAGTATCTAAAGGCAAATTAGTGGCTCCATTTTCTGGTGATATTGACCATAAAAACGGCGGAGTCTCATCTTCACTATCTATCACTGTTGTAAAATGATAGCTGTCTAAACGCTGATTACCCAGATTATCGTAGGCTATTATTTCTACATTGATCAATTCTTCTGAACCAAAGGGGATCGGCATATTTACGGTCACTGCATAACCGTCATCAATTGGTTCATAAGTAAATAAAGCATCCTGTTCCATGAAAAGGATACTGTCCACATTACTGTTCACATAGACTTCCATTGTACTAATATCTACTCCTGAACGCTCATCTGTTACCCAGAATGATATCGGACTGTCTAAAGCAACATCTTCTTCATTACTTGCCGGATTCCGATCAGAGATATAGGGCGCTGTTTCATCGTTCCAGGTAGTAAACGAATAGATGTCGGTCTCCATATCTTCACCCAAACTGTTCGTTGCATCGATCCGCACATTCACCAGATTATTATAGCCAAAAGGATATACTGGTATAATTGTTACCTGATAGCCGGTTAACTCATTAAAAGCATTGTATCGCGGTTGAATATCTACATTGTTATTGTCATAGGTATATAGCTGTGGTGTTGCCACACCCTGTTCCTGAATCCGAACCAGAATTGTCGTGCTGTCCACATATACACTGTCTACCATGTTAAGTATCTCAAAAAATATCGTTGTATTAACATTCACATTCGTCTGATTCGGGTAGGGTGCCCATGCTGTGGTATAGGTCTCATATACAAAAGTTACGTGAAGGATATAACTCTCCAAAGACTCATTTCCCGATTCATCAATGGCGTATATTGTTACTGTTACGGACTCATTATTATCAAAATCTCCCGGTAGATCAAGGGTATAACGATAACCACCGCTTATCGGCTGGTAAATTAAATAATCTCCGCTTAAATTATATACCCCATCATTTATCCCCGTATCTGACGTTATCTGGACAGTTACTGAATCCCGAATTACTCCCGAGGCCACATCTGTTACATCAAATATTATATCATCATCTACTTCCATATCCACTCCTGTTGGAGTAGGATCATATGCCACAATAAAGGGGGGAGTTAAGTCCTCATATATGTAAAAATACCAGCTATATGGCTCCATTGGTACTCCCTCTGTGTTCTGGGCGGTTACTACTACATTTACAGAGTCTCCATAATCAAAAAAACCTGCTAACGGATCAAATGAAAAAATATAATCTGAACTCATTAGATAATAATTCACTTCATCG
This sequence comes from Candidatus Stygibacter australis, assembly GCA_030765845.1. Lineage (NCBI taxonomy): Bacteria > Pseudomonadati > Candidatus Cloacimonadota > Cloacimonadia (SeqCode) > Cloacimonadales (SeqCode) > Candidatus Stygibacter > Candidatus Stygibacter australis. Next base: position 7,744 of record JAVCDJ010000110.1, on the reverse strand, counting down.
TCTTCATGATTAAATGTAATATTATTGATAGTAATATTTACTGTTGTTGGCGCAACTGCAGCAGTATCTGGTTGTAATCTGAATCTTACCTGGACGTTAGTGGGATTCGCAGTTCCGTTGGTTGGTACCGGATTTATTACTTCTAAGGCATATATCTTTAAAGTAAGAAGCAAGGTAATTAAAATCAAAATCGCTTGAAAATTTGATATTTTTCTATTCATGAGTGCCTCCATCATTTTTTTAGACTCTACTAACCATAAAATCTTATCATGTTTATTATTGTCAATGTTTTTCACCTGTTTTTTCTAACAACTAAAATTGCCTTATTTACGCTTCCTGACAGTAACTTATAATTATCCCTTAACAAAATTAAAACAAGATTAGCTAACTTCTTTTTCTATTTTTTAATTGACAGAATAGCAATATTGGTTTCTCCATGATATTAGATTAGAATAATAATGGGAAATTAATGAAAATATTGATCATTAGATTGTCTTCTCTGGGAGATATAGTTATCTCTGAAACTGTGATCTATTCACTTACTCTTCAAAATTTCTAAAACCATAACCCGATAGAATATTATGAAAAATAAAATATAAAAAGACTCTGGCATTTCCAAAGAAATGCCAGAGTTTGATTAAATTAATAAAGGTATTTACTTAAGTAAAATAACCTTCTTCGTTTGAGTGTCCTTTCCTGCTTTCATACGGATCATATACACTCCACCACTAACTGTTCTACCTTTTTCGTTAACTCCGTTCCAGATATGTTCCAGATGCATTCCTGCCTGATAATGCTCATTTTCGATTAGTGTTTTCACTTTCTGACCTTTAATATTATAAACGGTCAGGTTAACGTCGCTTTCTTAAGCAATATTACAGGAAATCGTTAACGAAGGATTGAACGGATTCGGGTATGTTTTCAGTTCCATATCAACCGGTGGGGCTTCTTCCGCTGGTGTACCGAAACTGATGAAAGCATAGTCTTCCAGACTGCCGGTTGTCAGCTTTCCTGGACGATATTCCTGATTGATACTAACCAGTTCATATTCTGCATCGTATTCCTTTCCATCTTTATAGAACCTGAATTCCAGTTCGTTTCCTGACGGTTCATTAAAAACATAAGCCCGTAACATAAATCTCTCCGGATCATCAACAACCTCCGCTCCTTTGCAAACACCATTGACAATAACTCCAATTTCATCAGGAACAATATCATCGAATTCTATCATTATTGGATAATACGACATTTCTTCCTCAAAAACGAAATGTTCTGCCTTTGGGCGTCTGTATGGCTGTACTCCAACCCTTGTACTGAGACTGTTCAAGCTAAGTAATTGATTTATAGAGCAGGAAATCAACATTGGCTTATAAAGTGCACATCCCGGACAAAATATGGACAAATAGCAAAACCGACATTCTACTGGCTGAATTTAGAAGAATAAAAAGATCTTATTTTACGCCTTTTTAATTTACACCAGACCTTAGGAAATAAACAAATACATTTACACCAACATTTGGGACTTGACTGAGCAACAAGGGGGTAACACCTTAGTGTCTCAACTGGGCTCCGCATAACAAAATAATGTTATGCGTAGCCCAGTTGAGACACTAAGGTGTTACCAGTATGCTGCTAAGAAGAGGGTATAGGGGTCTGTTCATGCTGAGTAATTGATCAATAAGCAGGAAATCAACATTGGGCTTATAAAGTGCACATCCCTGACAGAATGTGGACAAATTTATGGTTGAAAGAAGCGATCAATAATTCAATATATTTACAAAATACTTTTTTAATGACCTTGATTTGACACATATTTGTCAAGAAAACCTGAAAGTGTGCAATATTATTGATATTTTGAAGCGTAAGTTGTTAAAGGGGGCGACGTGATGTTGAACAGTCTCAATGCTTGTCAAAAACTCTTTAGCCCTTTTTTGTTGACAGTATTATGAAATATTACTTCTGATGATATACATAAAGGTGATAATGGTACGAAATATGATGAAAATCTTGATTATAAGACTGTCCTCTTTAGGAGACATTGTTCTCACTGAACCGATTATCAGGACGCTTGCAGAACTCTATCCCCAGGCAGAGATTTCCTATCTGGTCAAACCCGCTTTCAAAGATATTGTCTCCGCTTTTCCCACTCAGGTGAAAACTCTTGACTGGAACAATGATCTCTCTTCACTGCTGCAGCTTTCCAAAGTAAAATATGACATCCTGATTGATCTGCACAATAAACCTAATACTGCCCTTATCAGATCATTCTGCAGAGCTACGATAAAATCCGTATATAATAAAGCTCATCGCTTGAGAAAAAATATTGTTGCTCACACTACTTCTCAATCCATCTCATCCACTCTTGATCTCTATTATTCTGCCCTAAAAAAGATCAATATCACTCCTCAATCGCGCTATCCCCAAATTACCGCAGATGATTCCGCAAATGTGCAGCTGAAAGAAAATAAACTGCAAAATGGCAATTTCATCCTCATTTTCCCCGGTGCCACCAGTTTTACCAAAAAATGGCTGCCGGAATATTTTATCGAATTGATCAATAGGATTTCTCCAGATTTTCAGGTTGTGTTGGCGGGAGGTAAATCAGAAAGTCAATTATCTGCCCAAATTATCCAACAATGTAATGATCAGGTTATTGATCTTTGTGCCAGAACCAGTATCAGACAATTAATCTCTCTTATTAATAAAGCAAAGGTAGTAATAGCAAATGACAGTGGTCCTGCTCATCTGGCAGCTGCACTCAATAAACCTCAGATCACAATCTTTGGTGCCACATCTCCCAAGCTCGGTTTTGCCCCGCTTAATGATAAAAATGTGCTCATCACTCAAAATCTATCCTGCTCACCTTGCTCACTCCATGGCAGTGATGTCTGCCCCCTACACCACTTCAACTGCATGAAAACTATCAACCCTCAGATTGTTTATGAAGAATTGCTCAAGATATTGTAAATAAATTTTCTCTTTTTCCCGGTTAAGTTTTCTTACATCACATTAATCCGTGCAAATCCGTGGCTAAAAATTCTCTTTTAAATCTCCCCGGCAAAACCAGGAGATGATTTCCCAGTGGTCTTTCAAGTAGTTTAGTTAGTTCATCTTGATCAATGCTGATCTCAAGCTGAGTTCTACAGAGATTTTCTTCCTGCAGATGTCCGGTCACTCTGCCTTCTGCAACCCAGATATCATCCAGATACTTTCCTCCCAGGCGAAATAATGTCACCTCATCATAAATCAACTTACCTTGAATGCCCACTCCCAGTCCGGATTCAAAATGGGATCGCAGCACTATTTGCTTCAAAGCATTCAAAGGTGCTGTGCAATGTGCCAGGGTTATAATAGATCTTTCCCAGTCAATCCTGGCTGGATTTGCCATCCAGGGGATATTTCCTGTCTGCTTTTGAGCCCACACCATACCAGTAATACTGGCAATATCACCTTCACATCCAGCCGGGAAATTCTCAGAATTCAGCTTTCCTAAAGCATAACAGGCAGTCATTTTATTATCAACCACCAAATCAAAGCAGCGGACAGTAATTGCATCCAGTTCATATTCAGATATTATCTGCTTCAAGGCTTTATATGCTGCATCTGAATTGATCAAATCCTGCTCCTGAGGTTCTTTTACCTGCTCAGCACATTGAAAAAGTTCTCCACTTTCTGATTCTACCATAAATCTACTCACTAGTTCCTTCAGATATGGAATACTCACTTTCACTAATTCTGTATCCCAGGTGTTGCGCAATACTTCTTCCGGGTAAGAACTGGCGATCAACCAGTCTGATGGTTCTCCTATGACTCCTATTCTACTGGCAAGCGGACTGCATCTGGCTTTATCAACAATTATCTGATTTCCACCTGTTTCTAAATTCAAGTCTTGTCCTTCCAGATCAATTATCTTCACATCCCTGTCCTGTCTCTGAAAGTATGCAGTTATCTCCAGAGCTGCTGCCAGTGAATTATTACCCCGATGAGTGAATAATATTATCTTCTCCAAATCCTGTCGATTGATCTCTGCAACCACAGCCTGCTCTGTCCCACCAGTCAAGATCAAGATCCCATCATAATCAATGTCTCTTTCAATGATAGTTGTCCCTGTTATTTCCAGATGATCTCTCAGTTTGCTCAATATCCCTTTTCTTGTTTCTTCATTCAGAAATTCTGAATATATAATTTTTATCTTAAGCTCCACACAACACTCCAAAGTTTATTTTCTTTCTCTTCCAGTTCAATCCCGAACAATACATCATGTCCATTTAGTCCATCCTGTCCATTCAGTCCACAAAAATCTCAAGACCATAATGCTGGATTATTACAGTTTTATTACCCTCTTTATTTGGGAGTATCTAGCAGAAGTTTTTATTCTAGAAAGATAGATTCCAGAGGAAACTGGCAGTCCATATTTATCTTTTCCATCCCATACGCCAGTATTTGAAATCTCATTTACCAGTCTTCCTCTGATATCATAAATTTTTAGGGATTCTATCTGGCAGCGTGAATCTGATGTTTTAAAGTTTACTGTATCGCAGAAGGGATTGGGATATGTGATGATGTCAGGAGCATTTGTAATATAATTTTCATTTGTGGAGGACTGCTGAGGCTGGAACTTCATGTCAATTGCATATAATCCCACCAGGTAGTTATCAAGAATCGTTTCATCAAGATCATAAAGATTGACAGTGAAATTTTGCCCCCATTCTCCACCTAAAATCGCAAGATTAGTGTCATCCGCTTCCACTACACTGCCCCCGGGTATAAAGGGTTCTGCTGGAGAGTATATTACTTCCCAGGTAGCTGCATCATAAGCATAAACTGCTGCATTCTGGGCGTCTCCCACATAAATTGTACCGTCAGGGGTAATGGTAAGGTCTCCACATTGACCACCCATCTCAATTGTGTGGATAATAGTATCTGTAATAACAGAAATTATCTGGATATTACCCATCATGTCTATCCAGTTGCCGGTGCAGGAAACATGAACCTGATCGTCTTCAGCCAGCAGATACTGGGGATTTACCTCTGTAGGAATTGTGGTGATAACAACAAATTCTGCTAGATCAATTACTGTGACAGAGCAATTGCTATAGTTTGTCATATAATCTGTATTACCAACATAGAGTTTATTTTCTGATATTGCCATACCAGCAGGATTTCCTCCCACAGCTGTCTGGTCAACTACCTCATCTGTAGCTAGATCTATTTTATATACCTGATTTGAAAGTCCTCCGGATACATAGAGAAAATCCTCATCGATAGTCAGATCATAAGGATTAACAGTTGTTCCCAGATAAATGTTGGTTATCGTGCTGCCTGTGTTAATATCAATTTTCTGCACACTGTTGTCACCCGAATTTGCCACATAAATATACTGGGTGTTGCAAACAAACCTGTTTGGCATATAGCCTAGAGCAGCAAAGGCATTATCCACCTCACCAGTTTCCAGATCTATCAGGGAAAGCGTTTCACTACCGCTGTTCAATACAAATAGCACGGATGCATTGAGCAGAAAACCGATTGTTAATAGTAAGAGCAAAACATAATTTCTCATAATTTCACCTATATTTAATTTTTATTGATAAATTAAGATTTCTGCCGGGTTGGGGCATATATTCATAAATATAATAATATTCATTAAGCAGATTATTGACCTGCAGCAGCCAGGTGATATCAAGTTTCATATAGCGTGTTTTCCAGCCCAGTGAGCAGTTATAAAGCTGATATTCTGATAATAATTTTTCTTCTGTCAATTGATCACGCGTAGTCCACTGGCTGCCTGTGAACTCCATATTAAGATTGAATATGAAATCTCCTGGAGTCCAGTTTAAGGCAATATTTCCCTGATAATCTGGTGTGTAGATAAGTTCTTTATTATAAAAAGCTGAAGGTTCACCATTTGCCAGTCTGGTTTTATCTGCCGTTATGGTCTGGGTATAAATTCCGCTCAGTTTAAGGTTCTTAATGGGATTCAATGTGCATCTATATTCTAGATTTTTCACGCTTGCTGCACCCAGATTAATGGGTTTCCAGGCGTAATTGAAATCCTGGATCCAGATGATCATATTCTCCAATTGATCATCACGCCATGATACACTTAAAGTGTTCGATTGATACTGGATACTGCCTTCAAGTTTAATTCCATCACTGGTTTCCGGAACCAGGTCAGGATTACCGGTTGCTTCGGCATCCCCCTTCCAGTACAGACTATAAAATGAAGGAAGTGTAAATCCCCGGAGCCTGCCTATTGATGCAGATATCAGAAGCTCTTTTTCATAATTAATCCCGCCGATTATGCTCCCGTTTTGTTCCGGGGAGAAATCCTGAGCATAATCATAACGTCCAGCAAACTTCAACCAGGGAGTAAAATCACCCAATTCCCGATTGAGGGCAGCTTCAGAAAATAATGCATAGGAACTTCTCTCAATTTCTGGTATGGAACTCACCTCATTAGTGGTTTCTTTATATTGATAGCTTTCAATCAGCTCTTCTCCACCCAGTTTCAATTTGATATTCTGGTTTGGTTCCCACTCGATAATGGGTCTTATTCCTCTGCTCTGCTTATAGTTTTTACCATAGATATAATAATATAAATATTGATTATATGGCTCCTTTAGCCTGGTGTTATCATAAATTGTTTTTTCGGTATTATTCCAGAAGCGAGTAATAAATTGAAAATTCTGCAAGTTGTATTTCCAGTTAGCCTGAAATTTAATTATATCTCCCGAGATTCGGGCTTTATAAAACAGGTCTGGATTATTTACAGCACCTGGCAGCATGCGGAAGAAATTAGTGTAATACCCCTTGAAATCCCAGTTCCCCCAGGTTGAGCGATAAGTGAAAAAGGAAGATATATCCGCCTGCCAAAAGGAGTTGTTTTCGCGTGTCAAGTACTTACTATCTGTATTCCACTCTTTGGGTGCTGGATAAGTGAAATCGTTTTCCGCCTGCTGATAAATGATATCTGTCTGTAAATTGAACCGTTCGCTGTGACGACTATAGCTGAGATTTGCTGAATAATGACCAAAAGAGCCATAACTGATACAAGTTTCCAGTTGCAATGGCTTTACGGGGGAATTCGTTTTCAGGTTGATGACTGTACCCATCGCCCCGGAGCCGGCAATCCCGGAAGCTGGACGGATCTCAATTTCCGAGATCAGATTAAGCGGAATACGGGAGAAATCAAATTCTTCCCCTGGACTGTTTAAGGGGATTCCATCCAGCATCACCAGCGTGTGCCGGCTGTCATATCCAGGGATTTTAAGAGTCTGTTGTGTACCTGCTGTGCGGGTCCCCGAAAGCTGTAATCCGGTTTCTGCTGCAATATAACCAGCCAGAGATTCATTTTCTGAATTGTTGTTCTCACTGGGTATCAGGTGCTGAACAGATTGCCGAAGCGGATCGCTTCTTTCAGATACTGCTCTACCGGAAATCGTGATGGGAAGGCGTTCCATTTGCAGTTTAGCAGGAATTGAACCCGCAGGCAGGGTGATATCCTGATATCCCAGCTTATGATAGATCAGGGTATCCTGATTAATAGCTTCCAGTTGATAGACCCCATCTTCTCCTGTAATATCAAATCCTGCTGAGCTTTTTACCAACACCTGATCCAGATATTTCTCTTCCGCATCTATTACATATCCTGATACCTGCAAAGCATTTAGCGCAATTGCTATTAAAAAGCTTATGATCAGGAGAAGTAATTTCGTTTTCATATTGATTATTATTTATTTTTTCC
>JAVCDJ010000109.1 GCA_030765845.1 Candidatus Stygibacter australis | reverse complement strand
TTTTAACTGTTCCTTTAAATCTTCTGCAGATTTCACAAAATGCCTCTCATATGTTTCTATCAACTCAGATGATAGATTTGGAATGATATCACGATAAATCAGTTGGACATTTCGATTTGTCAGCATAAATAAGGCTCTGTTATTGACTTTTACGAAATTATAATATTCTTTCAGATAACTATAAATCTTGTCGTAACTACCTAGAGCTTTATTAAAAGCTACTTCACTTTTTTTTAACCTACTCAGATCGTACTGCCTGACAATTACGTATAAAATCTCATTTTTACTGGAAAAATAGTAATACAAAGTGGATTTGCCAAAATCTGCATCTTTAGCAATTTGATTCAAGGATACATTATCAAATCCATATTTTATAAACAACTTTTTTGCTGATTTTAATATTTTCTTTTTTCTTGCTTCGAACTCATTTTCTATTCTATTCAACTCGACCTCCTTTCTAATATTCGACCGATGGTCTAGGAAATTCTGTGTTATAATTCTGTCAAGTTGTAATATAATATTTCAGGCATACCTTCATTTTTTTAAGTAAATCTGATTCGTAATTATAGCTTTTCATGACACTGTATTCTTTAATTTTCCTTACAAATGTAGTTGTAAAGAAAATATTAGAAATGTCTAGGAGCAAATTCACTGCCTGATCAAGATTTTTAGATACAGCTCAAATGCTGTAGTTTTTTATTCTCCAGAGGTTAGTTTGTCACTATATTTGCCACCACCTTCAAGTTTTCCTCTTATTCAGTAAGAGATTCCACAGCTTCGGCAATATTTCCCGGTGTGCTCATTATTTTCATGAACGTTCCCATATCAAGGTCAGGAAAGGATAGTGCGATGCGGTATCTTCCATGCAGCATCACAACTTTGTTATCAATCACCAGAAATTCGTAAGGCAGAAAAGCAGTATGCTTAGGTTCTCCACTATCAATCTTTGGAAGAAAAAGTGATTCTCCTTTTTCTCCTGAAAAACCGAATCCATACAATGTAAGATTATTATTAGGAATATCTATCCTGTATATCTGTTCTAAATCATCCTTCCTTTGAAAATTCTTTTCTAGGCGAGAAATTGCCGCTTCATAACTTTCAAATTCAGCTATATCAACAACATCTTTAAAATATGGCATCATAGCCATATAATGATATTTCTGCAGTTTTTTTGCTTTCAGTCCATCTTTAGAACCAAACTCGAGCATAGGATTATTACCAAATATCTGCATACTGGCAACCAGTTTATTATTCATTTCAGAAAGTTCTGTCCATACAGCATTAAAATCATCTTGAAAATAGGCATTTCCCCAATATAGGGGATTCATAAAACTGATTTGAAGCATATTCCCAACATCGGTTAATCCGATTCTCCAGGCAGCCGCAAAAGCCCTTGAACCACCTTTTGCAGAAATAGCTTCCAATAGTTTTGGACTCGAAACAATGATCACATACCTGCTTTCATTATCTGCCGGCATATATTCTCCGGAAATATCTAAACCGTTATAAAGCAAACTTACTTTTAAAGAATCTATGGTTTCATCTAAAGGCATATCACTTATCGCACCTAGTACATAAGGCTTATAAACCTGAGCAGTTAATGTTAAAATTCCCATAACAAGAATACTCAATAAAATTATCTTTTTCATATCACTTCCTTTTATATTACACCATAAGGTATCTGATCAATTCTGAAAACCGGACCATCTTTACAGATCAGTTTTCCACCAATATTGCAGCGCCCGCATTGACCTATACCGCACTGCATTTTCATTTCCAGGGTGGTAAATATCTGTTCAGCTTTCCAGTTCATTGCTTTAAGCGCTTCCACCGTAAGTCTGATCATTATAGGTGGACCACATATAACTGCGATACTGTTGTCCGGTTTTAAAGCAAGGTCCTTTACCAGACTGGGAATAAATCCGACCTTTCCGTGCCACCCTTCATAGGGAATATCGATTGTTGTATGCAACCGGGCATAAGGATCAGATTCCCATAGCTTCAGATCTTCCTTAAATAATATATCCAGAGGTGACCTGGCTCCAAATACTATTTCCAGACCGGCAAATTTATCCTTTTCCAGTAATATCTGATCAATAACGGGTCTTAACGGTGCCAGACCTATGCCACCACCAATTATCAGAAGTTTTTTACTGTACCATTCCTCCAGGGGGAAACTGTTGCCGTAAGGTCCACGTACTCCCACAAATTCTCCTGCCGTTAAACGATGCAGCATCTTGGTGAGGTGTCCCATTTTCTTCACCGATACTATAAATTGAGTTGCCCCCTTTTTCTGTCTGCTGATAGCAAAAGTGGATTCACCAATACCTTGCACAGTAATCTCAACAAATTGACCTAGTAAGGCAGAAAAAGGTTTCCCCTCATCTAACTCCAGTAGAAAACTCTTAACATCATTACTTTCATTTATAACTTTCTTTATAACTGCTGCTTTGGGGATCAATTCCATTTCAAGCTCCTTGCGATGCTGCTTTTTTTTCTTTTATCCTTTCGGTCAGGTTTCTGGCAATATAAGGAAAACTTCTCTTCAACGGGCAAATAATCACACATCTGCCACAACCCGTACAGGAAGTCCTGCCGTATTTCCTTTCGCTGTAGCCAAATTTATCCAGAGTCCGGTTCCTAACCCTGGCTGCATTGTTATCACGGGGATTATGCCCCCCTGCCATTCGGGAATAGGCAGAAAACTGGCAGGTATCCCAAACTGTCACTCTTTCACATTTCCCTTTGAATTTCTCATCAGCCACCAGGAAACATAAACAGGTTGGACAGCTGAAAGTACAACCACCGCAGGTTAAACAGATATCGGAAACATCATTCCAGAATTCATCATCGTAAGTATCAAGTACATCTTCCGGTGCAGCGACTTCAAATCTGCCACGGGGCCATTCAGGTGCCTCATAGATCTCATCTGTATCAATTAACAAACCGAAATTTAAGATATCCGAAACTTTTTCGGTTATCTGCCGGAAAAGAAATCCATCTGGAACACGTTTGAATATTATGTCCATTCCTTCTGTTTTATCAGGAGAACTATTTCGATCTGTACAATGGCAATTTTCACCCATTTCATCACAGATCATGCCAATGAGCAATGTGCGATCTCTTTCACCTTTATAAAGCTCATCGGTGTATCCGGAATGCAAAAAAACTCTGTCCATGTAATTAATACCTTCTGCATCGCAGGAACGCAAACCCATAATCGCGCGCGGTTTTGTACTGGTTTCAACCTGCTTTACAGACCATTTTTTCTTAAGATCGAATTCTGCAATGGGCCTTCTTTTCGGAAAGAAAAGAGCTTTCACAGATTCATCAATTATATTTGGAGGAAATTGAACTTCATCGGTTTTATCATAGATACTCCATATCCATTTTTGTTTTTCTTTTTCGGGTATCCACAATTCGTATCCGGAAGATAACTCATCCAGAAATCTGTTAAGGTCCTTCAGTTTTAACTTTTTCCAGTTACTCATGTCTTCCTCCCAGTATTTCATCAGGATCTTCCTTAGCCAGAACGACTAAAGGCGGTAGCTCATCAGGAATTGTGCCTGCTCTGACATTGAACATTTCCAGAACTGATTTTTCCACAGCGTTGTTCAATAATCTTAAGGGAATATCTTCCGGGCAAATACGATCACATTCACCACAATCAGAACAACGTCCCGCCAGGTGATATGCTCTGGTTAGATGCCACATTGTATTGGAAGAGAGTTTCGCAGATGCTTCAATCCATTTTGGCTCATGCTGATCGGCAATACACAATTCGCAGTAACATAAAGGACAGATCTGACGACAGGCATAACAACGAGTGCATTTATCGAATTCGACTGCAAAGAAATCCCAACGTTCGGGATCAGTCATGGCTTCGATTTTTTTCAATTGATCATAACCTGGTTCAGTTGCAGTCTTTTTCTCTCCAAATACATAATCGGCAATGGGAGAAATGTTAGTTGGGCAGTCATCGCACTTAGGGGCTTGTTTTTCATCGATATCAACACCTTCACAACCAACTGCCAGTGCAACGATCTGATTCAGGTTGATCCTGTGCTCCACGATCTGGGTAGTAAGTGACCTGCCGTCACAGCCTTTCAAAACTATCCCGACTTTCTTATATCTTTTAGTTATGTTGGGAAGATAATTAGTAAGGTTGTGCACGCTTCTGCGATCATAGATAAGTTCATCAATTTCGGAAATATCCTTAAAAAGATAAGGTCTTACATCACTAATAATTTCATCATATTTCCATCCCAGGAGAACTTCAATTATTTTTAACTCAAAAAGTTCTTTTGCTTTTACGATCAGTTCTTTCATTTAGCCAGCTCCTTTCGAGCAAGTGTCTTGGGTTTATCTGCCAGATCTTTAAGTTGTTGAGTGAATTGAGTACACTCATCGGCAAATTTTTTCCCCTCTGCAGCCGAGATCCAGGTGAAATGCATCCGATCATAATTAATACCAACGAAATTCAGCAGTCTTCTCGCTACAGCAAGTTTTCTACGAGCATGATAATTTCCGGTACCATAATGACAGTCACCAGGGTGACAACCACTTACCATGACACCGTCGTAACCTTCAACAAAAGCCTTAAAGATCATTACAGGATCTACTCTGCCGGAACAGGGCACCTGTACGATCTTAACATTGGCCGGATAGGTAAAACGGCTGGTTCCTGCCAGATCAGCTCCCGTATAGCTGCACCATTTACACAAAATTCCCAGTATCTGAGGTTCTTTATTCATTTTCATAATACGATCTCCTCGAAAAGTTCATCATCACTGAATCCGGCAAGAGTTATGGCACTGCCTTTACAGGTAGCCACACAGGCACCGCATCCCTGACATTTACCTGATATGACCTTAGAAACCTTTCTTCTGCCGAAATCCGCTTCTTCAATCGCTGAATAATGACAAACGTAGGCACAGGTTAGACAACCGGTGCAGGCGGAAGGATCGACCATCGCGATCCTGGCTGATTTCTTAAGAGTATCCCTGGCAAACAGGGAAAGCACTTTTGCAGCAGCTGCACTTCCTTGCTGAACACTGGCAGGAATGTCTTTAGGACCTTGGCATGCTCCCGCCAGGAAAATGCCGGCAGTAGCTGTTTCAACCGGTTTAAGTTTAGGATGAGCTTCATTGAAAAATCCGTCCTTATCGTAACTTATTCCCAGTATCTGGGCTAATTTGATCGCATCACCTTGAGGTTCAACCGCACTTGCCAGAACAACCATATCCGCATCAATGGCTACAGGTCTGCCTATCAGAGTATCTTCTGTGTAAACCCGGTATTGACCATTTTTTAACTTCATGATCCTACCTGCTCTTCCACGAAGATAACGTACATCATCTTCTTCGATCGCTCTTCGGACAAATTCATCATAACTTTTACCTGGAGACCTTATATCAATATAGCATACATAAGCGTCTCCATCTGGTACGTGATGTTTATAAAGCATAGCATGTTTAGCTGTATACATACAGCAGATACCGCTGCAGTATGTGTGCCCTTTATCTTCATCACGGCTGCCTACGCATTTCACAAATACTATTCGTCTGGGAACCTTACCGTCACTTAAACGAATCAACTCGCCACCGGTGGGTCCTGTGGAAGATACCAGTCTTTCAAACTGCAGGCCTGTGATCACATCAGGATATCTGTTACCGCCGTATTCTGTATAGACACTGGGATTCATTTCCCGATAACCGATCGCAGCAATAATTGCTCCCACTTCTACTTCTATTTCCTTCGGTTCATCATCATATCTAATCGCCTCAGCAGGGCATACTTTCTCACAAATACCGCATGTCCCTTTAGTTAGTTTCAGACAATTTTCAGGATCAATTATTGGAACAGCCGGAACTGCCTGCGGAAAGGGAATATAGATCGAAGGCCTTTTCTCCAGTCCGGCATTGAATTCATTTGGAGCAACTTCGGAAGGGCATTTACTTTGACATACTCCGCATCCGATACATTTATCTTCATCTACATAAGTAGCTTTACGGTTGATTGTTACCTTAAAATTCCCCACAAAACCATCAACCTTACCTATAGTGGAATTAACCATGATCCGGATATTGGGATGCTGGGCAACTTCGACCATTTTCGGTGTAAGAATGCACTGACTGCAGTCCAGGGTCGGGAATGTTTCATCCAGTTGAGCCATTTTCCCACCCAGTGAAGGGCTCTTCTCTACCAGGATCACCTTTCTGTCACCATCAGCAATATCAAGAGCAGCCTGTATTCCGGCAATACCACCACCAATTACAAGGGCGGTTTTGTGCAATTCAACATCAATATCAAATAATTCATCCTGGTGGGAAACCCGTTTGATCTGACGGGTGACCAGGTCTAATGCTTTCTGGGTTGCTGCCTCTCGATCTTTGGTAACCCAGCTGCATTGTTCACGTATATTAGCCATTGAAATGAGATAAGGATTCATCTGCTCGTTCAATAAAGCTTTCTGGAAGGTAGGAAGATGCATGCTGGGTGAACACGAAGCAACCACGATCCTGTTAAGCTCGTGCTCTCTTATCGCATTCCGGATCATATTCTGTCCGGGTGAAGAACACATGAATTTATAATCCATAGCGAAAGCTACATCCGGGAGTTCCTTTACGGTCGCAGTTACTTTTTCCACATCTACCGTAGAGGAGATATTGATACCGCAATGACAGATAAATACACCTATTCTAGCCATTCTTCTCTCCTCTTGCTTTCTCCAGTTTATGGAATTTCTGCATGAATTTATCAAAACTGATAGCATGAGCACCGAAGCCAAGTCTCTTTTCTTCTATTCCCAGAGCCAGCCCGATCAATTGGGTTATATGGATAACAGGAGTCTCATATTTACCGATCTTTCGATAATTGAATTTCTGTTGCATCCTGTCTAATTGTGCAATACAATATGGGCAAACACCAATAACAGCATCAGGTTTAACTGACTGAATACTATCCAGTTTCGTTTTAGTGTGAGGTAATGAGATCTCTTCCTTATGTAGTATAACCTGTGTTAACCCGGTTCCGCAGCAACTGCGAGCTTCAGGATATTCAACGATCTCACCACCCATATCTCTTACCAGTTCTTCAATCACAGAAGGCATAAAAGGATCGTCGATAGCTGTCTTTTTAAAGGCAAATAAATAATGACAGCCGTAATGAGTAGCAAATTTCATCCCTTCCAAAGGTCTTATCGTTCGCTCTCTGATCTTATCTTTTAGCTTGTATAGTATCTCTATGGAATGATATACGCTCTGTGAACCTTTGAATTCCCGCCCTATCATAGAAAGAATGACATTAACAACTCCTTTCACAGGAGGTCGATCGTTCATGAAATGGCCGAACTCAGTAAGGAATGTATAACAGCCGTTGCACAACGTGATAGTATCCAGCCCTTTTTCTTCCGCCAGAGCCAGGTTTCTTGCTACAGCCGGCATGGTACTGGTCGGTTGTGCTACATTTGTAAAAGTTAAAAAACCTCCGCAGCATGCTTGATCTTCACTCGTTTCAATCTCAACGTCCAGTTTGGGGAATATATCTTCAGCTGAGGTAATAATACCTGGATATTTATTGCTTCCCACACAGGGTTTGAAAAGGAACATTTTCTCAGAAACTTTTATTTTATCTAATATCTCTTGCCGCGGCATTAGTCCTCCTTATCTTGAAGATCTTCAAATTTATCGTTACCGGCACGTTTGATCTTTACCATATCTGCAGGACTTCCATAATTCCATTGTTTTTCTTTATTTTCCTTTTTATCAATATCTTTGAAAAGATCTGTCATACCTGTAGCATCAGCTATGAATCTGATCTCACTTATGGCCTGCTCGGAAACCTCTCTCTCCGGGGCAATTCCCATTTTTTCTCTCACGGAAGACATCCTGCCATCAGTGTGGGAATTTTTCGCGACCTCTTTCTTTACGCCTAAATTTGTTTCATGAGGACTTACACTCAATCCGGTTTTATAGTAATCCTGAGCATAGGGATCTTTCACTTTTTGTACTTCACTCCAGCCATAACCTTTATCTAATGCTGCATAGCGGATCATAGCGACGGCATAAGGGAAATTAATATCACGTGGACAAACAGCATAACAGCTGCCGCAAAAAAAACACAGCCAGAGTTCTTGTGAACTGATCACCTTTTCAATATTTCCTACCCTAAGATCCCTGATTATTCTCCTTGGATTGTAAGAAGATATCTTGGCGGCAGGACATTGTGAAGTACATTTCCCGCATTGCAGGCATTTCTCAAGGTCGTTGACCATATCATGTGTGACTTCAGCGAATTTTTTATCATACCCGGGCAGCCAGTCTAATTGAGATTCTCTCATAATTGCCTCTCTTACATCATTTTAGGCATTGCGGTCATCATGGAAGGGATTACCCGCGGATGCTTGAACATCATCATCATCATCATTCCCATTACATTTTTCATAATGTAGAAATTCATTTTCAAACCAAAAGCCTGCATCATGGGTATCATACGTTGAAAAACCTTGCCACCCAACTCAGGTTCCATATCCACAGCTTTTACCACTCCCGGCATCATCTCGATCAAAAGATCATCATTAACCGCAATACCCATACCCTCCATCATTGGAAGCATAGTTTTAAGCACGGAGTCTACCATCTCAGGCCTGCGTGCCAGGAATAGTAAGAGACCGGGCATCATATCCATCATCTTGTCCTTGGTTAAGGAAAGATCGAACATGATCTCAAAATTGTTCACGGTTTCCTGTGCTACATCTTTTCCGCTCATATAACCTCTCTTCTGCTATATTTTATCTCTGAATCGCTTTTATGATCAAGGAATTGGAAAATTTATAAAGGTCCTGAGACGTATGATATATCTCATTATGTTCCTTATTGGCAAGGATCATATTTGGTAGTAACCCATTTATCTGTCCCCAAAGAGAGTTAGCCAGCATCTCTTCATTAAGTGTATTATCAATTGAGCCATCTGCCTTACCGCTAACAATACAGTTTTTTAAGATTATATTGATCTTATCATTCTCCTGCAAGGTTGCCTGCAGTATCTCGCTTTCGTGATCACAATCTGCCCGGTGATGCCTGAAATTGATGATCGCATTTAAAAACTGCGGATTTTCTTCCTGAAAATCATAATAAACATCGAAGATCTTTTTTAGTTTATCTATTCCTTTTATTGCTTCTCCGCTTATCTGATCGAAACTGGCAGAAATAACTTTCAGGCTTTCCAGCAGAATTGAGAGGCAGAGTTCGGATTTAGATTTAAAATAGAAATATACTGCTCCTTTACTTAATTCAACAGCATCAGCAATGTCATCCATTGTTGTATTATCAAAACCTTTCTCCATAAAGATCCTGTGAGCAGCAGTGAGAATTGACCTTTTCCTGAGCTCACGTTCTCTTTCTTTGCGTTCTGATGTACCCATTTTTAATCTCCTGAAATACTTTGAGTCAATAACTGACTGAGAGTCAGATTGTGTCAATTTATTTTGTTTTTACTTACTGGCATCCCCACGTTTTTCATCTGAATTTAACCTCAACTCTCCAGATTAATTTATAAATAATCAGCCCCTTATAAATGATTGTCTCTCTACTCCCATTAAGATATCTGATAGTATATAGGCAGGAATAACCTTCCTTTTTTTAAGTAAATTTCATGTCTCTGGCGCACAGGCAAAATTGCTGCGAAAATTATCTGGATTGCCTCAAAATCCCCACTGTATGCCTTAAAGAAGCATACTGGTAACTGATATTTCCGACTTGTTGTAAACGACTACAATATAAGCAATTAGCATTTAGCCGCCAAATCACCGATTTCATAATATTATGTTTTACAACAAGATACGTCATTAAGCAATCTTCCTTTTTGC